>SXHE01000777.1 GCA_005773755.1 Planctomycetia bacterium | reverse complement strand
GAGATACACGGAACGGGATGGGGTTGTTCAGCGCCCCCACACCCGCCGCCGCAAAGCCGGCGGCGACCTCTCCCCCAACAGAGCATGGGGGAGAGGTGAAACCGCGCCGCGCTCAGTGCGCGGCCTTCAGCGTGCGCTGGATGTAAGCGCGGACTTCGCCCACGGCCACGCCGGTGGCAACGCGGGCGTTCGGCGCGGCGGTGGTGCCCGGCCACGCGTCGATGACCGTCATACCGCGGGTCAGGTCGCCGCGCGTTTCCACGTCCACGAACCGGGCTTCGCTGCTCACGCACCCGGCCACCGCGACCGCGGCCGTCCCCAGCACGTCCTTCAGGTGGAACCCCTCGATCCCGTACAGGTTGGAACTGGCGCGGATGCCGAACGGTACGATCTGCCGCAGGAACTGGCACGTTCGCGAGTCCGGGTTCGGCAGCTCCAGTAGGTCCGACGGTGAGAAGATGAGCTTGCGCGTGGTGTCGAGCGTGATGAGGAGCGGGTTCAGTTCCGCGGCGAACACCCGCTTGGCCGCGTCTGGGTCGAGGTACATGTGGAACTCGGCGACCGGCCCGGAGTTGCCCGGCTCGCGCCACGAACCGCCGACGACGACGGTTTGGTCGAGGACCGCGGGCAGGGTCGGATCGCGGTCGAGGGCGGCGGCGAGCGTCGTGAGCGGGCCGAGGTTGATGACCGTAACCTGGCGCGGGTGCTCGTGCGCCAGTTCGCACAGCATCTTGTCCGCAGGGTGGAGCGTGTGCCGCATGGCGCTGGGGAACGTGACCCCGCCCAACCCGCCGGGGCCGTGGAGCGCGAGGCCGTCGGTCCCGTACCGGGCCGGGAGCGCCGCGGCCAGTTTGGGCCACTTGAGCGGGTCCATCACGTCGATCAGCGTGTGGCAGTTGGCCGTGGCCTGCTCCGCGGACACGTTCCCCGCGGTGGGCAACAGCCCGACCACGTCCAGGTTCGTATCGTTCAGGGCCAGCGCCACCGCGAACGCGGTGTCGATGCCGGGGTCGGCGATCAGGATGACCTTTCGTGGCATGATGGGTCCGGCCGTATCGGGTTTCGGGCGAAGCCTCGGCGACGTGCGAGCGCCCCATGTTACACGAACGGGGCGGGGAACGGAACCCGCTCCGCGCGGCCGTTGGCCCGGCGTCCCGCCGCGGGAGCGCGCGCCGGCGGGCGCGAAAAAAGTGGGCGGCGGGCCTTGACGATTTTGTTCTTAAGTATATCATGGACACATGTTCCCATCTGGCGCGGGAACCAACGGAACGGGGCGGAACCTGCCCGAGGTGCTTTGTGCAACACTTTTGCGAGACTACCAATTCGACACCGGACCGCGTGACAGACGCGCGAACGTTGTGCATCGATTTCAACTTTTGCCACTTCCGGTTCCGCCCGCGCCGTATTTCGCGTGCCAGGTGCCGAGCAGTTGGCACAGGTCCGCGGTGCCCAGGTCGGTGCCGATGTAGGCGTCGAAGTCCTCCACCGGCGTGCCGCGTGCGAAGTCGGCGACGTACTTGTCGATGACCTTTCGCGCCACACCGGTGACGGTCGCGATGTCTTCCGGCGTGCGGCCGGTGCGGTGCAGCGCCAGGACCAGGTGCGGGCGGCCCTTCGAGATAACTCGTGGTTCCGTCAGGAACCGGTACGGCCGGGCCACGAACCGTGTCACATCGGTCTTGCCCTGCGCCTTCTTAAGTGACAGCCCGACGCGCGAGTTTGGGTACAGAGGCGCGGTGCGCGGCTTCTCAGCGTCGACGACGTGCAGCGGTGCGCTCGTGTCCCAGAGTTTGCGCCCGTTGATGATGCCGTCGAGCACCGCGACGCTCGTGGCCTTCGTCCGGGCCAGCACGTGATCGACGGTGACGCACGGGCCGTCGAGGATCGGGCCGTCGAGTGCGACGACGGTGCGGATCAGGACTCCGAAGAAGTCGGTGCCGTTGCCGAGCGCGAGGTCCAGCCCCTTGAACGAACCGCCGCGGTACTCGCCGCGCGTGCGGTGGAAGTACCAGCGGCCGTCTTCGAGCTGCACCGGGTCGCGGTGGGCGAACGGGTCCGGGTGCGCTTCGCCGGAATAGTACATTTCGAGTTCGGCGAGCCGGTATCGCGCCCCGGCGATGACGAGATCGCAAGCGTTCATCAGCCGGTCGGCGAGCGCGCCGAACCACACCGCGTAGTGCTCGTCCGCGGTCACGTGCGCGGGTCGGCGGCCGAGTTCCGAAAGTGGGAGCATGGCTCGCTTCCAGGAACAGAACCGCGCACGGCGGAACCCGTGCGCGGACGAAATGTTGGCAGCGCCAGTTCTCGCCGTCACTTCTCCGCAAGCGGCTCGATGCGCCAATCGCGCAGCTCCAGCAGCAGCACCGGGTGCTTGGGCTTCGGCGCGGGATCGGCCGGTTCGAGCACCGACAGTTCGACCCGATTGAACCCCGGCTCGAGGCGCAGCGGGATCGCGACCGTGTTCGCCCCCGGCACCGGGCGCGTTCCGACTTGCGCGCCCAGCGCGTAGCGGAGCGTGCGGCGGTCGCGGTCCGGGTGTGCCGGGCCGACGGCGGTGTTCGCGTGTAACACCACCGACCGCGCGGACCCGGTGCCGTTGTGGAGGACGAGCGCCGTCGGGGTGTTCCCGACCCAAAAGCCCGGTCGCCAGTCCATGTCCCAGGTCAGGTCCTGCACGTCCTCGATCGCCAGGACCGTGACCGCGTCGCGGTCCTCGACCAACTTGAGCCGGGTGCCGACGAACCGCTCGGTGCCGGGCGGGGTCCAGGCGTGCTTGTCCACGAGGCTGTACCGGGCTTTCGGGAGCATCAGGTCCGGGGCGGGGCACGCGAACGGGCGGGCCCAGTTCTTGACGGAGCGCTCCCAGGTCGGTGCCCGGAGCCGCACCTCGACGCCCCGCGCGACCAGTTCGGAAAGGGCCACATGGTTGTCCACATAGTAGCCCAGGGTGACGTCCACGGGGTCGGTGCCCACGATCGCGCGGATGGTCTCGGTGTCGCTCTGGCGGACGACCGAGCGCCACGACTTCTTCTCGTACAGGTAGCGGTCGGCGGTGGCCCGCACCTGGGGCACGCGCAGCCCGACCGCGCCGACGATCAGTACGGCGAGCACCGCGACCCGTGCCCGGCCCCAGCGGGCCGCGGCCAGCGGCCCGGCCAGCACCGCAAGCCCGGCCAGCGTGAGCGGGTAGACGACGCCCTGGAACGTGTACAGCAGGTTCTGCCCCAGCAGCCACGAGACGGGCACGACCAGCGCGCAACACACCAGCGCGAGCGCGACCGGCTGGCGGTGCCGCAGCGCGATACCCGCAGACACGAGCAGCAGCGCGGCGCAGCCGTACAGCAGTTTCTTCTCGGTCGCGGACGTCAGCAGCGCCAGCGCGGGCGGTTCCAGATCGAGCGAGACGGGGATCACGACCGGCCAGTTCGTGGGCGCGCGGGGGACTTTGACCGTCTCGCGCGGGATGTAGTGCGCCGCGAACGCCGGCGCGACGACCGCGACGAACGCGAGCACCGCGGCCGCGCCCGGCTTGAGCACCGACGTGCGGAACGAATCGACCCCGGCCGTAACCGGTTCGGGCGGAACCGGTGCGCCGCACCACCGGTTCATTAGGTAGACCGCACCGAGCGCGCCGAGGTAGCACCCGACCACCAGGCCCAGCGCGACCGTCGCGAACACCGGCGCGAGGGAGAACGCGACCGCCGCGCCGAGCGCCGCGAGGGCCGCGACCCGTTTCCACGTGAGCCGGTCGGCGGCGAGCAAGAACAGCCCCGCGACGAGGATCGTGCCGGGGTAGGCGATCGACCGGCCGAAGTACCCGCTCCGGGCGTTCGCCAGCCAGTTGCACGTTGCCGCACCGCACACCAACAGCACGAATGTCAGCGAGCCGGAGGCGAACACCCCACCAAACCCCAACAGCGCCGCCGCCAGGATGATGCCGCTGGCCCAGTCATAGGAGAACAGGGACGAGGTGCCGCGCACCTCACCGGCCGCGGCCGCACGCAGGTGCGCGACCGGCCGGCCGCCGTCGCGGAACAAGTTCGAGTGGGCCATCACCTCGAACGGCCGGTCGGCCCGGGGCGGTTCGGCCCAGGTGTGCGCGCGGAGCCAGTCGGCCACGATCGCGTACCCGAACATGTCGCTCCCGTCGAGTGACGCCACGGTCGGCTCGCGGGCGTCGATGGCCGTCTTGTTGCACGATACGGTCCCCCAATAGGCCGCGCCCAGCACGACCAGCAGCCCGACCGCCCGATAGCGTAGGGCCGGCAGCGCGGGCCGGCCGCGCACGAGTACCGCGACGGTCGCGCCCGCGTTGAACGCGAGGCCCAGCCACAGGCACCAGCGGAGCGGCAAGAACGCGAAGAAGTACAGCAGCGCGATCGTGCCGCCGAGCGCGAGGACCCCGGCCAGCGGGGCCGCGGCCCAAAGGTACGGCCGGTCGTCACGGCGGAACGGCCATAGTGCCCAACCCCCGGCCAGCCCGAGTGCGGCGAGCGCGAGCAGCGTCTGTCCGAGCAGCATCCAGCCGTAGGTGTTCATGGCGAGTCCTCCCGCGCGGTGCGACCGCACAAGCGGCGGAGGATGCCAAGACGTGTCAAACGGGGCAAGGTCAACCGATGTCGGGTTGTGCGCGAGCCAATGCGCCCCATGGTCGAAGTCCGGGGGCGGTACAAAGCAGGGGTGATTCTAAACGAGCACGTCGCGGATCGGGTGGCCCCACGGGCAGAGGGTGAACGGCCGTGCGAGGCGGTCGCGCAGCTCGAGGTCGTGCGGCACGCCCATGCACTCGTACACGGTGGCGATCACGTCTGCGGGCCTGACGGGGTTCAGGCCCGGTTTCGCGCCGATCTTGTCGCTGGAGCCGTGGACGTACCCGCCCTTCACCCCGCCGCCGGCCAGCACCAGCGAGTAGCAGAAGTTCCAGTGGTCGCGGCCCGCGCCGTTGGTGTTGATCTTGGGCGTGCGGCCGAAGTCGCCCACCACGACCACCAGCGTGCGCTCCAGCATCCCGCGCGCGGACAGGTCGTCGAGAAGCGCGGAGAACGCCGAATCGAGTTGCGGGAGCAGCGTGCTCTTGAGCGTCTTGAAGTTGTTGCCGTGCGTGTCCCAGGTGGCGTTGGCGTCCGGTGCCCACGACACGCACGCCACACGCGACCCGGCCTCGATCAGCCGGCGCGAGAGCAGCACGCTCTGGCCGTAGATGTTGCGGCCGTAGGCGTCGCGCAGCTTCGCCGGCTCGCGGTCGATGCGCACCGCCTCGCGCATCGCGGGCGCGGTCAGCAGGTCGAACGCCTTCGCCCGGATACCGTCCAGGTCGTCGGCGCTCGTTCCCTTTCGCGCCGTGGCGAGTTTGGATTCGAGTTGCCGGCGGGCGTCGAAGCGCGACGGGTCGATGTCCGGCCCGAGTGTGAGTTCGGGGAGCGCGAAGTCGGCGGCGTTGGGGTCGCGGAGGATGACGAGCGGGTCGTGGGTCTTGCCGAGCCAGCCGCCGAAGAAGCCCGGTTGCGGCGGGCCGCCCGCGCCTTCCTTAGTGATG
This sequence comes from Planctomycetia bacterium, assembly GCA_005773755.1. Taxonomy (GTDB): domain Bacteria; phylum Planctomycetota; class Planctomycetia; order Gemmatales; family Gemmataceae; genus Gemmata. The sequence goes on along the minus strand of SXHE01000777.1, from coordinate 6,157 downwards.
TACGGCAGCAGCACGTGCGGCGGCACCGCGCCGCGCGGCGGGCGCTGCGTCCCCACGACGGAGCCGATGCACGGGTAGTCGTCCGGCCGCGCGCCGCCGCCGATCTCGCCGCGGTCGTGGCCCGTCAGCGCGCAGTACACGGCCGCCGCGTGCGCGTTGTTCACGCTGTGGTGGGCCGACCGGATCACCGTGCAGCGGTGCATCTGCTGCGCGAACTTCGGGATGTGTTCGCCGAACCGCACGCCGGTCACGCTGGTCTGGATCGGCTTGAACTCGCCGCGCACCTCCGGCGGCGCGTCCGGCTTCGGGTCCCACATGTCGAGGTGGCTCGGCCCGCCGTTCAGGAAGATCACGATGCAGGCGTCGGCGCTGGAACCGCCGGCCTTGCGCGACTCCTTCGCGGCGAGCACCTGCGGCAGCGACAGGCCGAGGTACGACGCGGCCCCCGCAGAGATCATCTGCCGGCGGGAGAGCATCGGACCGGGGCAGTGGGATTGCATGAGGGGCCTACCGGCGGGAGGGTACGGAGGAACCTAATTGTGCGGAATATGGGCGCGAAACGCAAGTGATTCACGCGGCGAACAGACTTGGTACAACAGCCGAACTCACACGACTTGCGAGAGGGCGGGCCATGACCGATTGTGACGCTCTGCTCGCGGGGATCGTGGCCGACCCACTCGAAGAGACGCGCTGGCTCGTTCTGGCCGACTGGCTGGAAGAGTTCGACGACCCGCGCCGCGCCGAACTGTTACGCTTGCACCGCCGCATGCTCGCGACCTGCTGCGAACCGGACGCGCACCCGGAGCGCGCCGCGTGGCAATCGCGCATGACGGAACTGCTCGTCGCCGGCGTGCGCCCCTGCGTGCCGCAAGAAACGCTGACGCTCCCCGGCGGCGTTCCGATGACGTTCTCGTTCATCCCGCCGGGCGCGTTCCTGATGGGCAGCGAGAAGTTATCAAATGTCGAAGGACCGGTTCACCGCGTCGAGGTGCGGCGAGGATTCTTCATGGGCATTTCTCCCGTGACGCAGGCTCAGTGGTTCGCGGTGATGGGCACCGACCCAAGCCATTTCAAAGGTGCAGTTCGACCGGTGGAGCAGGTGTCCTGGAACGACTGTCAGGAGTTCTGCGCGAAGCTCTCGCAACTTACCGTGCGTCAAGCCGAACTGCCGACCGAAGCAGAGTGGGAATACACGTGCCGGGGCGGAACAACAACGGCTTACCACTTCGGCGACCTGATCAACACGGATCTCGTCAATTACTCTGGAATGGCTTCGCATCTACGTTCGCGAGAGGGCCAATACCGTGAGCAAACGACCGACGTTGGCTCGTTCTCGGCGAATCCGTGGGGCCTCTTCGATGTTCACGGGAACGTTCTCGAGTGGTGCGCAGACGTGTTTGGCATGGATACGGTGAGCACACCAGATTACAATCAAGAACAATTAGACACTTATCCGCGCGTTCAGCGTGGCGGTGGCTGGGCTAACAGTTCGCGGAGTTGCCACGCCGCGTCTCGCTGGGGGGCTCGACCCAGCTTCCTTTACTCCACCTACGGCTTCCGCGTCTGCCTTCGCCTCTCCTGATCGCTCGCCCCGCGAACCTTCGGCCCCTGTCGGCCTCTCCTGTCTCTTGTAACATGCACGTTGGCGGCGCGGGAGGTTGCACCTGTATGCGTGCGTGCCACGCGCCGCCACTACAGGACACCATCTCATGGCGACCGAAGCGGAGCTGAAGGCGGCGGGCGAGAAGTACATCCCCAAAGACTACGACCCGGCACTCTACAAGTTACGGCACTCGCTCGCGCACGTGCTGGCGCAGGCCGTGGTCGAGAAGTTCCCGCAGGCGATTCCCACCATCGGCCCGCCCATCGAGTACGGGTTCTACTACGACTTCGACCTCGACGTGAACCCCACCGACGGCGACCTCGAATGGATCGCCAACCGGATGCGGCAGATCATCAAGGGTAAGCACGCCTTCAAGGTCCGCGAGGTGAGCGCCGACGAGGGCCGCGCCATCTTCAAGGACAACCCCTACAAGCTCGAACTGATCGACGGGCTGACCAAGGGCAAAGACGAGTACGGCAACGAGGCCGCGAGCGCCGCGACCATCACCGTTTACCAGCAAGACACCTTCGTCGACCTGTGCCGCGGGCCGCACGTCGAAACCACCGCGGACCTCGACAGCAAGGGCTTCAAGATTCAGCAAGTCACCTGGTCGTACTGGCGCGGCAAGAGCGACAACAAGATGCTCAAGCGGTTCCACGCGACCGCGTGGGCCAGCGGCGACGACCTCAAGGCGCACCTCGAGCGCGTCGAAGAGGCCGCGCGCCGCGACCACCGCAAGCTCGGCCGCGAGTTGGAGCTGTTCGCCAACGAACCGATCTTCGGCAGCGGGTTCCCGATGCTGCTCCCGAAGGGCGCGACCATCCGCCGCGTCCTCGAAGGCTTCATCACCGAGTACGAGCGCAAGGCCGGGTATCAGCACGTCTTCACCCCGGACATCGCCAAGAAGGAACTGTATTACCAGTCGGGGCACTTGCCGCACTACGCGGACAGCATGTTCCCGTTCATGCAAATGGGCGAGAACCCGGGCGAGGAAGACCTCGTGCTGCGGCCGATGTGCTGCCCGCACCACATTCAGGTCTACAAGAGCAAGGCGCGCTCTTACCGCGACCTGCCCATCCGCATCGCGGAACTCGGCAACATGTACCGCTTCGAGCGGTCGGGCGTGGTCGGCGGGCTTTCGCGCGTGCGCTGCATGACCCTGAACGACGCGCACCTGTTCGTGCGCCCCGATCAGGTGAAGACCGAAATCGCCGGCGTACTCGCACTAATGAAGAAGGCCTATGCCGACCTGGGCATCACCGAGTACCGCTTCCGCCTATCGAAGAACGCCGACCCGAGCGGCCCCGCGTCGGGCAAGTACGTCGATAAGCCGGAGATGTGGGAGAGCAGCACGAAGATGCTGCGCGAGGTGCTGCAAGAGTCCGGGCTGCCGTTCTTCGAGGCGTGGAACGAGGCCGCGTTCTACGGGCCGAAGATCGACGTGCAGGTGAAGGACGTGATGGGCCGCGAGGAGACCCTGAGCACCATCCAGGCCGACCAGCACCTGCCGGAGCAGTTTGCGCTGGAGTTCAAGGACAGCGACGACACCGCGAAGCGGCCGGTGATGATCCACCGCGGCGTCATCAGCACCATGGAGCGCATGACCTCGTACCTGATCGAACTGCACGCGGGCGCGTTCCCGGTGTGGCTCGCCCCGGTGCAAGTCGCCATCGTGCCCATCGGCGACCGGCACTTCGAGTTCGCGCAGAAGCTCGCCGCCGACCTGCTCGACCAGGATTTCCGCGTCGAGGCCGACCTGACCCACGGCCGGATGCAGGCGAAGATCCGCGACGCGGCCAAGATGAAGGTGCCGTACATCCTCGTCATCGGCGACAAGGAGATGGAAGCGAATGCGGTCGCGGTGCGGCTGCGCGACGGCACCGACCTGGGCCAGAAGCCGATCGCGGAGTTCGTCGCGCTGCTGGCGAAGGTCAACGCATCGCGCTCGCTGAAGCTGGTGCCGGACGCATGATTCGCGCGGCGCTCGCGTGGCTCTGGCGGTGGTGTTCCGTCGTGGTGGTCGCGGTCGCGGCGACCGTCGTGACGGTGTACCCCACCTACGCCAACTGGCCGCCGATCCGCTCGGACGGGGCCGGCTACCACATCTGGAACTACGCGCTCCTGAAGGGCGACCTGTCGTTCGCGTGGTTCGACGGCGACCCGGAACCGGTCGCGCTCCACCAACCCGACCCCGGGGTGCGGCGGTTCACCTGCAAGTACCCGCCCGGCGTCGCGCTCCTGCGGCTGCCGGTGATGGCGCTCGCCACCGACCCCGCGCGCACCGGTCCGCCGTTCTCGCCGGCGGAACACTGGGCCTGCCTCGCTCTCGGCGCGGCCGCGCTGATCGGAGCCGTGGCGCTGGGGCTGGGCGCGTGCCGGCGCGCCGGTGTGCCGCTGATCTGGTCGCACGCCTCAATCCTGATGCTCACGTTCGGCACGGGCCTGTTCCACTACGCCACCTACGACGCCGGGTACAGCCACGTCTATTCGGCGCTGCTCGCGGCGGCGCTGGTGTGGCTCGCGGTGCGCGCCGCCGACACGCAGAAGCCGGTCCCGCTCGTGCCCGTCGTCGCGCTCGTCGCACTGCTACTGCTGGTGCGCACAACAAACATCGTCCTGATCGGGAGTTGGGCCGCGGCGTGCGTGCTCGCCCTAAACGGGAGCGCGAACCGCGTGCGGGCCGCGGGCGCGGCGGCGCTGGGCGTCGCCGTGGGGCTGGCGCTGACGCTCGCCGTGAACCGCGCGATGTTCGGCCGGTTCACGTTCCACACCTACCCCGGCGAAGAGTTCCATTGGCACGACCCGCACATGCTGCTCGTGCTCGGCGGCGCGTTGAACGGCCTGTTCCGCTACGCGCCGGTGCTCGCGGTCGCGCTGGTCGCAGCGCTGGTCGCGCGCGGCACACGGCTCGCGGGTGTGGTGCTGGTCGGTGTGGTCGCGGCGTACGTCGTGCTGTACGGCCACTGGTGGACGTGGAGCCTGGGCTGCGGCTTCGGCCATCGCGGGTTCGTGGAGCTGGTGCCGTTCGCGATCCCGGTGCTGGCGAAAGCGCTGGCCGCGCTGCCGCGTAAGGTGGCGATCGCGTTCACCGCGCTCGGCACTGCGGCGACGATCTACACCGTGGTGCGCATGGGCCTGTACTGGGGCGACCGGGCGTTCCGCACCGCTACGTTTTGACGTGAACCACTGTGCCATAGCCGGGGCGGAAGCTGTGCGAGCCGTCCACGAGGCCCCACAGTACGCTGTACGGTGGCTCCGCGCGCGGGTACGAGATGATGCCGTCGGTCAGCACGAGCACCGCGTTCACCTCCGGGTCGTCGCTCAGTTCGTCCATCGCGGGCGACATGTCGCTGCCGCCGAACCCCGTGATCTTGTAGCTCGTCAGCTCGGCCGGGTCGAGCCACTCGTCGGCGGTCACGCCCACGTCGCACTGCATCACGTGAACCTGGTTCACGCCCGCAGATTCGCAGAACGACGCGAGCAGTCCCAGGATGCGCGGCAGGGTGTTCACCATCGACCCGCTCGTGTCGAGTACCACATGAAGCGCCCAGCCCTCGCGCTTGCGGCCGGCGAGCACGACGCCGTCGTCGCGCTCGGCCCCGCGGCGGCTCGGCTTGGCGTAGCTCCGCGGGCCGGGCGAGACCGCGTCCAGCCAGTGTTGCAGCGCGAGCTGCCAGGGCGGTTGGTACGCGGTGGCGACCGCCTCCATCAGCGTGCGGGTCGCGCCGCCGTCGCCGGTGCCCTGCCCGTGCCCGGTGGCCTTGTCCATCTGCTCGCGCAGCTCCTTCAAGCTGACCGCGCGCACGGCCTCGCGGCGCACGCGGTCGCGGCTCGCGGTGCGCTCCTTCGGCCCCAGTTCCGGTTCCAGTTCCGCTTCGTCTTCGGGCGTGAGCGCGTCGCCGTCGGGGTAGTCGTCCGGCTCGTCGTCTTCCGCCTCCTCCGGTTCGGGCGGAAGCAGCCCGGCGCGCTCAAGCTCCTCCTGCATCGCGGTCTTGGGCTTCTTCGCTCCCTTGCGCTTCTTCTTTTTCTTCCGCTCGACGGACCAGCAGCCGTCGGGCCGATCGCCGCCCTCGTTGCGGGCCAGCTCCGCGACCAGCGATTCGAGCGACTCCTGCCGCGCGCCGTGCCGCACCAGCCCGCCGCACGGCACCTCGCGGCGCAGTTCCACGGACAAGATGTCGTTGATGACGTAGTCGTGCGCGACGTTGACGAGGTACGGCTCGGCGTTGCCCGCGCGGGCGAACGTGTCGAGTGCGAGGTGCATCAGTTCGTGCGCGACGACGAACACCAGATCGGGCAGCGGGGCTTCGGCGAACACGGCGGGGTTCACGAGCATCAGCCCGCTCGCGCCGATGGCCGCCACCGGGTACTTGCGCGTCACCTTCACGCGCACGGAATGCACCAGCCCAGACAGGTGCGGAAGCGTGGCCGCGACCAGCTTCAGCGCGCGCGTGGCGTTCGCCGCGGCCAGTTGCTCAGGGGTGGGTGGTTCTGGGGGCACTGCGGCTCCTCAACCTAACCCCCCGGCCCCCTTCCCTGGGAGGGAAGGGGGAG
>SXHE01000776.1 GCA_005773755.1 Planctomycetia bacterium | reverse complement strand
GTGCCTCGTCGCGGCGGATAAGAGCGCGGTGATATGCCCGCGCACGGAATCGCCCAAGCGGTGCGGCGAAGCCGGCTACCTGCATCGGCTCACCGATTCGCCGCGACCGCGCGGCCCGCGCCGCGTGGTGTTGCCGATCCGTCGTACTCCGCCGGACCTGACTGCGCTTGCGCTGGAGTACCAGCACGCCGCAACCGTGGACGCGCTTCACCCGTTCGCGGCGGAACTTGGCGTCAGCGTGTCGAGCCTGAGCGCCTACAGGGTGGGATGGGCCGCGAGCTATCCCGCGTGGTCATTTCCGATGATCGACCCGACGACCGGCAAGGTAACCGGCATCCGATTGCGGAAGACGGACAGGAAGAAGTTCAGCGTGAAGGACGGCAAGGAATCGCTGTTCATGCCGGACACGATTACCAGCGCCGACGAGGGGCTGATCGTGCTGGAAGGTGCGACAGACGCGATAGCCGCACACGGCATCGGGTTCTTGAACGCGGTCGGGCGGCCGTCCTGTACCGGCGGCACGGATCACCTCGTCGCGCTGGTGCGATTCCGCAAGCCGGCGCGTGTGGTCATTGTCCGCGACAACGACGAACCCGGCGTTCGCGGTGCCGATGCGTTGGCGCGCGTGCTGGTGCTTCACAACCGCGACGTGCGCGTGATTGCTCCGCCGGCCGGCGTGAACGATATGCGCGAATGGACTGCGACCGGCGTGAGCCGCGCCGACGTGGAACAAATCATTTCCGCTGCCGATGCGCGGCGGCTCGACATCACCATCAAGAAAGGGACAAGATGACCGCGACTGCAAGCAGCGCGCTGGAACTGACCGCGGAACGCGACGGCAAGCGGCATCGCGTAACCGTGAAGCACGGCAACACGGTGTTGCACCTCGACACGCTGAACGTGTCCAGCGCGCCGGCCCGCGCCAAGTTCCTCGACGCGCTCGCCACGAAGTTCGGCGGCATCGACCGCGACGCCCTCGACAACAATCTGATGGTGCTTGCCGCGACCGACCCGAACGAAGGGCAAGCACAAGCCGCGGAGCTACAGGAGGTAGACGTTCGGTGCGTGGTCCGGTCCGAACTGTTCCACACGGCGAACGTGTCCGGCATCACGGTGCCCGTCGTGCTCGACGCCGGCGGGAAGCTCGTCCCGCGCTGGCGAACCTATCTGCGCTGGGCCGACGGACGGCGAGAAGTGGTAGAGGTGCCCGACCGATTGCAGCTACCCGATAGCACGGTGCTGCATGTCGCGCCCGATCCGGGCGAACCGGACAGCGCAAACCCGCCCGCGTGGTCCGCTGGCTCGCGCCGTGGTTGGCTTAGTGGTGAAGCCGCACCGGAACCCGCGCGCGTGTTCGCGAACGTCTGCGAGCGGTTCGCGCACTACCTGGACTTCGCGCCCGACAACGCGCCCGGCACGACGGCAACGCTCGCGCTCTGGACGATACTGAGCTACCTCTATCCGGCGTGGGACGCGGTGCCGTATTTGTACGTCGGCGGCCCGATGGGTTCGGGCAAGAGCCGCGTGCTCGATGTATTGCAACGGCTCGCCTTCCGGCCTCTGTCCTCGTCGAACCTGACCGCGCCGACGCTGTTCCGCACGCTGCACGCTGCCGGCGGGACGATGCTGTTCGACGAGGCCGAACGGCTGCGGCAATCGACACCGGAACAACAGGAGATCCAATCCGTGTTCTTATGCGGCTACCAGCGCGGCGGTTGCGCGACGCGGTTAGAGCCGTTGGCCGCCGGCGGGTTCCGTCCAGTGCGGTTCGACGTGTTCGGCCCGAAGGCGCTGGCGTGCATCGCGGGGTTGCCGCCGACGTTGGCGAGCCGGTGCATTCCGATCACCATGTTCCGAAGCGCGGCCGATTCCGAGAAGCCGAAGCGCCGGATCGACGCGGACCCGCTGACGTTCCAATCCGTTCGCGACGATCTACACGTGCTCGCCCTGGAACACGGCGCGGCGTGTGTGGAACTGGCGTCGCGGGCGAAAGTGGTTCCGCCAAACATCGGCGGGCGGAATTACGAACTGTGGCAACCACTGCTGGCGCTCGCGGCGTGGTTTCAGGAGCACGGCTGCGACAGGCTGCTCGGCCTCATGCAAGAACATGCCCGCGCGAGCGTGGCAAGCGCGAAGGACGACGCGATACCCGAAGCCGACGAGGTGCTGCTCGAACTGTTGGCGGAGCGCGTCCGCGCGCTCGACCCGCCCACGACGGCGGAACTGCTCGCGGCCGCGAAGCTGCGGGACGACGTGACGTTCAAGCTCTGGCACGCGAAGACCATCGCGACCCGGTTGAAGAACTACGGCATCGCGGTGCCGCCGAAGTTGAACGGCCAGCGCCGGTATCGGGACGTGACGACCGCGCAGTTACTTCAGATTCAACAGCGCTACAGCGTGGAACTCGGATTGGCGTAGCCCTACCCCGACCCCGTGGATTGTCACTTTTGTCACTGTGGTCACTGGCAGTGACAATCCGAGTGACAATCCGCGAAGCGGCAGAGAAGCGGGAAACACTTGAAATGCCAGTAGATTCCGCGTGAATGGAGTTGAGCCAGTGACAATAGTGACAATCCCAGAGGTAGGGGCGGATTGTCACTGTGATTGTCACTGTCGGTACGAAAACCGGGTAGGAGGATGCGCACATGCGATACGATGCCGTGGCTTTCCTGAAGGGGCTGTATGAACCCGCGCCGGACATCACGCCGGACGATCTACCCGCCGAATGGCGGGACATGTACCGCGAGCGCGCCGCGATCCGTGAACTGTCTGGCGGGTTGCCGCGCGAACTGGCCGAACACTATGCTCTGCTCGACACGCTCGAATTGATGAAGACCTGGAACGATTACCCGAAATACTGATCCGCTGACTTCAACCCATAGGTGCATGATGACGTACCGCTTGTTCCGGGCGACGTACACGAAGGACGGCGAGACGAAGGAAAGCGCGAAGTGGTACGTTGAGTTTCGCGACCAACTCCAAACCGTGCGCCGGCTCGCGGGGTTCACGTCCAAGAGCGCGACCGACGAGTTGGGCCGCAACCTCGTCAAGCTGGTGGAGTATCACGGCGCGACCGGTGGACAGGTAGACCCGGCGCTCTCGCGCTGGCTCGCGGGGTTGGCGTCCGGTATCCGGGAGCGCCTTGTCGCTATCGGGCTGCTGGACGGCGTGCGCTCCGCCGCCGCGAAGCCGCTGACGGAACACGTTGCGGATTGGTCGAACGCCTTAACCGCGAAGACCACAACCGCCAAGCAAGTCGAGCAACTGGCGTCGCGCCTGAACAGGGTACTCGCGGATTGCGGGTTCAAGTTCTATTCGGACATCAGCGCGACGAAGGTTCAGGCGGTGCTCGCTGACTGGCGCGCGGACACCGAAGCCAAGCGCGGCATGAGCGCCCAGACGAGCAACTTCTACCTGAGCGCTGTCAAGCAGTTCTGCCGCTGGATGGTGCGACACGGGCGCGCCCCGAACAACCCGGTCGATCACCTCGAACCGCTGAACGTGGACCTGGACCGCCGGCACGACCGGCGCGCGCTGACGGTGAACGAGGTGAAGAAGCTGTTGAACGCGGCGGCCGACAGCGCGACCCGCGGCGGGATGCCCGGCCCGGAACGACGACTGCTCTACCTGCTCGCCCTCGAAACCGGGTTGCGGGCGAACGAACTACGAAGCCTGACGCGAAGCTCGTTCGACCTGAACGAGCGCGCCCCGACCGTGACCGTATCCGCCGGGTACAGCAAGCGCCGTCGCGAAGACTCGCTCCCCTTGCGCCCGGCGCTCGCGGTCGAACTCCGCGCGCACCTGCTCAACAAGCTGCCCAGTGCGCCCGCGTTCAACGCACCGGGAAACCCGACGTTCACTCGGATGTTCCAGTTCGACATCGGCGCGGCGGGTATCGAGTACCGGGACGCGGACGGGCGCGTTGCGGACTTCCACGCCCTACGGCACACGTTCGTCACGAACGTGGTGAACTCTGGTGTGATGCCGAAAGTCGCGCAGGCGCTCGCCCGGCACAGCACGATCACGTTGACGATGGACCGGTACTCGCACACGCTGATCGGCGAACAGGCTGACGCGCTGAAAGGATTGCCGGACCTGACTGGCCCGGTCGCGAACGAAATGAGGAAAACCGGAACCGACGACCGCAACGCCGAAAAAAGCTTGGCGTGTTGCTTGGCGTTTTCTGGTGCGCCGCGAGAGACCTCTATGGACTCTGGTACACTAGCAGGGGGAGAGGCCGACGAGGACGGCGGGAACGCTTCAACCCCTGAGAATCCTAGCGAAACGCTAGGATTCTCAGGGGTTGAAGTTGAGAGGCCTCGCCCGGATTTGAACCGGGGAATGACGGTTTTGCAAACCGTTGCCTTACCACTTGGCTACGAGGCCGATCACGACACCGGAATGCTAGCGGGCGCGGCCCCCGCTGTCAATTCCGCGACCGTTACTACAGCGATGTGTTATCGGATTTCCGCGGCGCGGGCCTTCAACTTCTTACCCAGTTCGTTCATCCGCCGCTTGCACTCGTCGCGGGCCGTCGTGAACCCGGCCGCGGTCGCGTTCCCCTTGCGCAGGTATTCGAGCACCACCGATTCGGCGTCCATGAACCCGGCGCAGCCCTCGGCGGTCAGTGCGGCGAGTTCGATCGGGATCGTCGTCACGCCGTTGCGGTCGCCGTGCAGCAGGTCGCCGGGGTTCACCCACACGCCGCCCACGCGCACCGGTACTTCCAGCTCCACGATCTGCGTGTACCCGTGCGACGGCATCGTGCCGCTGGTGAAGCACGGGAACTTCAGCGGTTCGACCTGATCGAGGTCACGACCTGAGCCGCTGGTGATGAGTCCGACGCACCCGAACGCCTTGTACGTCGTACACATGATCTCGCCGAACGTGGCCGCGACGGGCGGGTCGTCGAGGTCTTGGAACACCACGACTTTCGGCCCGCTCATCGCGGCGATCTTCTCGATCTGACCGCCGAGACCGATGTAGGTGTCGCCGCCCTTCGGCGGTGCGCCGGCGCGGAAGGTCGCGGTAGTGGCGAACCCGACCATCGGCGGCAGCGCCGGGTAGCACGCCGTGATGCGGTCGTCCGTATAGCCGGTGTTGCGGGGCCGGCACTCGAACAGCTCGATCACGTTGCACACGGTCGGTGTGTCGTACTTGCGGAGCGCGTCGAGCACCTCCGGCGCAACGGTTGTGGCGGACATGAGAGAACCTCGTGGAGAGGGCAGAAGGCAGAAAGGCAGTTTTAGACAGGATGAACAGGATCAGACAGGATGAAGATTAGAACAATGTTCTTTTCATCTCGTTCATCCTGTTCATCCTGTCAAAACTCTTCTGTCTTCTGTTCACTACAGCTTACGGCTTGTACCCCTGGATCGGGGGCGGGGGGCCGTCTTGTGAGGGCGGGAGCCAGTGCGTGCCGTGCGGGCGCGCGCCGGCCGCGGGCGGCCAGTCGGGGCGGTAGTTGTTTGTGCCGGGTAAGTCCTTCAGCCCGCCGCTGGGGCGCAGCGCGCCGCCCACGCCGATCAGTTCGGGCCGGCGGGCGACCTTGTCCGCGAACACTTCCAGGTCGCGGGTGATCTTCTCCGATCGCGCCAGGATGCGGGCCAGTGAGGACGCGGCCGCGTCCAGGTGCTGGTACACGGCCGGATCGTTGATGAGCTTCGGGATCGTGCCCGTGCCCTTCGCGAAGGGGCCGACCACGCCGCGGATCTCCGCGAGCAGCTTGCTCAGGTCGTCCGCGGAGTCGCCCACGGACTTTACCAGCCCTTCGGCGCGTGCGGCCAGCGGCTTCGTTACCGCGCGCACGTCGCCGACCACCAGCCCGGCCTGCGTCACCTGGGCGTCGATGTTCTTCAGCGTCTTCTCGGCCTGATCGAGCACGCCGCTGAGCGTGACGGCGAACTTGATGATGTTGCCGGACACGGTGTTGATATTCTTCAGCACCTCCGCGAACTGTTTGCGGTTCTCCGGCGAGAGCACGTCGTTGACGCCTTCGACCGCGGTTCGCGCGCCCTTCGCGACCGCGAGCAGGTCCGGTTCGAGCCGGCGCATGGTGGCGCGGAAGTCCTCGACCGCGGGGCGCACGGACCGCATCGCTTCTTGAGCGTCGCGAATCAGCGCCTTGAGACTCGGCTCGCCGGCATCGAGCGGTTGGAGCAGGAACCCGATCGGCACCACCGGCCCGACCTTCGGCGGGGGCGGCGCGTCCGGCCCAATCAGGTTCTGAATCTTCTGGTTCGTCTTGCGCAGTTCGGGAATGAACGCGCGTACGTCCGAGAACAGTCCGGTGGCCTCGTCCGCGGTGCGCTCCAGTTTCGGCGCGACCTTCTCGAACCGCTCGAACGCACTGGTGATTTTGTCCAGCGACTGCTGAGCCGAGGCGAGCGAAGCCTGGTTGAAGACGCTGCGCGGGGTGATGGGCGGAACGCCCGGGATGTCGCTGTCAACGGGCCACTCGTCCGCGCGCGGCACCGGCTGCCCGTCGGCACCGAGTTTCGGCAGGAAGTCCACCGCGGTGTCGCCGCTCAGGAGGCCGCGGGTGATCGTCGCTTCCTCGGACCGGCGCGGCAGATACTTGCGGTCCACGGTGATCCGCACCCGCACCTTCCCGCTTTCCGGGTCCAGTTCCAGCGCCGTCACCTGGCCGATGCGGACCCCGGACTTGCGGATCGGCGTGCCCGGCCCGAGGCCGGGCGCTTCGGGGAACAGGACCGAGTACTTCGCGTCGGAAGAGAACAGCTTCGGCGCGCCGCCGAACAGAACGACGAGGCCCGCGAGCGCGATCAGGGATCCGCCCATGAACAGCCCCAGCCGCAGTCGTAGCAGGCGCTCGGCCATCCAAGTTCGTGTCAGTGTCGGTGGTTAGTGGTCAGAACAGACAGCCGAACC
>SXHE01000775.1 GCA_005773755.1 Planctomycetia bacterium | reverse complement strand
GGCCCCCTTCCCTAAGAGGGAAGGGGGAGAAGAAGAGGAACTGTCTTCTCCCCCTTCCCTCTTAGGGAAGGGGGCCGGGGGGTTAGGTTCTTCGACTTCCACCAGCAACAGCCCCTCAACCAACTCCTGGCGCAGGGTCAGGTTCTCTTGCTCCTCGACCCAGCGCTTCATGGTGAACTGGTACAGCTTCTTGTCGGCCTGGGCGCGGGGCGAGTGCATCGCCGGGCCTTTGCTCGCGTTGAGCACGCGGAACTGGATGCCGCTGGCGTCGGTGCACTTGCCCATAACGCCGCCGAGAGCGTCGATCTCGCGGACGATCTGCCCCTTCGCGACCCCACCGATGGCCGGGTTGCAGCTCATCTGCGCGACGGCGTCCGCATTCATGCTGAGCAGGCACGTTTTCAGGCCCAGGCGCGCGGCGGCCATCGCCGCCTCAGTGCCCGCGTGTCCGGCCCCGACGACGATCACATCGAAGCGATACTCCAGCGCGCTCACACGTTGTCCTCTTCGCGGTTCGGCTCTCGTTAATAGTAGCAGCAAGAGGAGACGGCCGGCGGAATCGCGCCGCGGTCGGATTTTTCGCGCCCGCGCGCTTCCCAAAGCCGTTGGGCGCGTTTATGATGTGTCGATCCCTCAGCCACCCAGAGCCGCGCCCAATGGCCGAGCCGGAACTGCCCCGCACGCCGGACACGCGGCCCGCTGGCACCGCCAGTTGGGTTGACGTGCCGCCGTTTGACGCACGGGCGGTCGCGGGCACGGCTCCGTATCCGCACGACAATACCGCCAGTTTCGCGCCCGCGCCGGCCGACGCCGCGACCGCGTCGTTCGGCGACGACCCCACCGACCCCGCGCCCTCACCCGACCTGCCGCAGATTCCCGGCTACCGCGTCATCAGTGTCCTCGGCGACGGCGGCATGGGCACCGTGTTCAAGGCGCTGCACCTCGCTACGAACCGCCTCGTGGCGCTCAAGCTCATCAAGAGCGGGTGGGCGCGCGACAACGACTTCCGCACGCGGTTCGCACTCGAAGTCAAGGTGCTCGCACTACTCGACCACGCCAACGTCGTTCCGATCTACGACGCCGGTTCGTGGTCCGGTATGCCCTACCTGACGATGAAGTTCGTCGCGGGCAAGACGCTGTACCACCATCTGGAGCGCATGCGCCGCGACCTGCCCGTCGCGGCCCGGATGCTGGCGCAGGTGGCCCGCGCCGTCGGTTACTTGCACCAGAAGGGCATCGTTCACCGCGACCTGAAGCCGCTGAACATCCTGCTCACGCCCGAAGACGAACCGCTGGTCGCGGACTTCGGCCTCGTGAAGTTTGCGGACGACGACCAGGGGATGTCGATCACGCTCGTCCCGCTGGGCACGCGCCAGTACATGTCGCCCGAACAGACGCTCGGCGGGCACGAGAACTACACGCACGCGTGTGACATCTGGGCGCTGGGCATCATCGTTTACGAACTGCTCGCGGGCTACCGGCCGTACAGCCACGAGGACACCGCGGAGTTGTACCGGATGATCCGGCACGAGCCGGTGCCGCCGCTGCCCGTACGAGTGAACGCGCCCGCCGGCCTCGAAGCCATCGCCCGCAAGTGCCTCGCGAAGTCAGCCGGTGACCGCTACCAGACGGCCGATGAGGTCGCGGCCGATCTGGACAAGTGGGTCGCGGGCGAAACGATCCCGATGCCGCGCGAGCGCACCCCGCGCCGCCGGATGCGGGCCGCGTTCGCGGCGGTGGCGATGGTCGCGCTGCTGGGGTTCAGCGGCATCCCTGCGCAAGCCCCGCGTGAGGAGAATGTGCCCGCTCCGCGCAGTGTGGCCGACCGTTTACGCGCGGGCGAAACCGTCGTGCTGATCGGAGAGAAGGGGCTGCCCGTGGTCCAAGGGGCGGTGCCAGGTCGCGACGGCGCGCTGGCACTCAGGCCCAACGGGTACGCCACGCTCGCATCGCCGGTGTTCTCGGCCGTCGAGTTGTGCGCGGAGGAACTACCCTGGCCGATCAAATTTCGCGCAGAGTACGCGGTCACCGAGGCACAGGACGGGTACTCGCGAACGGGCGTGTATGTCGGGCGGAAGCCGACGCCGGGCGCTGACCCGTGCCAGAGTCTGGTTCAGTTGACCCACACCGAAGCGATCCCCGCAAGGGCGGGCGGCCCGCCACAA
This sequence comes from Planctomycetia bacterium, assembly GCA_005773755.1. Lineage (GTDB taxonomy): Bacteria > Planctomycetota > Planctomycetia > Gemmatales > Gemmataceae > Gemmata. The sequence continues at coordinate 3,379 of SXHE01000775.1, read as the reverse complement.
GGGATTCAGGCGGCGGCGTTCGAGTTGGCCGTGTGGGCCGACGCTACCCCCGAAGCCCGAACGACGTTCCAGACCGTCGGCCGCACGGTACCAGTTCCGGCGGCCGACGACCGCGCACCGCGGTGGCACACGGTCGAAGTCGTGATCCGCCCCGACGTGCTCGGTGGGACATGGAACGGGATCCCCCTGGATCCGTTGTTCGGACCCCGACTGGCGAACCAGAAGGGGATCAAGTCGGTGCAACCGCGCCTCGACTTGTGGGCGAACGGGTTCGCCCGCGAGCACCCCAATCGGCCGGTGCCGATGTTCACAGCACCATATTTCGGACCCGGCATCGGCGTGTGCGCGTTCAACGCCACCGCGATGTACCGTAAGGTAACCCTCGAACTGTCCCGACCTTGAACCCACTGGGCGCGGTGCCATTACCACCCAGCCATTTACACGGAGTGTACCCCATGGCAAAGGCGAACGAACCGACGCTCGCGACGGTGCTTGAGAGATTGGAGCAACTGGAGTCTGCGCTGCTCAAACTGCTTCAGCGCCGGCTGCACCAGAAGGTCTACCCGCAGATCGCGATGCCCACTTCGGGCGGTCTGCCGATCCCGCGCAACCTTGATCTCTTTGTGTCTGTGAACAGCAACGTGCGCCAGAACCACACACACGAGGTCGCTGTGATCGACGAGACCTCGGGCGCTACGGTCGGTATGTGTGTGGCCCCCGTGACCTTCGCCACCGGGATCAACCCCGGCACCGCGACGATCACTGCCGCGCTACTGGGAAACCTCGCGGCCGACACCGATTACCTCTTGGTGTGCCGGAAAGTGGCCGGCGTGACCATGATGTTCATTGACCACCAAGTCGCGATCCGCACGGCGATTTGAGTACGAACCGAACAAGAAGGCGCGACTCTCATGTCCGATTCGAGCGCCGCGACCGGGGCACATGTGCCCGGCGCGGCCGACCAACACGCGAACACCATCGGGTGGGTTCCCCCGCCGCCGGCGGGGCGCGCGCCGGAACAGGTGCTCACGGTTCCGGCCGTGAGCACACCGGGCCCGCACGCGCCGGAGCGCAACACCGATTCCAACACCACCGAACAGTTGATGGAGCAGCGCCGGGCCGAGGAGCGCGCCGGCCTGCCCCGGCTGCCACCGGTCCCCGGCTACGACGTGCTCGAGTTCGTCGGCCGCGGCGGAATGGGCCTCGTGTACCGGGCCGTCCACCACCGCACCGGGCGCACGGTCGCGCTGAAGCTCATCAACCCCAGCGGGTCCGAAGACCCGGTCACCCGCGAGCGGTTCGACCGCGAGGTGCGCGCGCTGGCCGCGATCAAGCACCCCAACATCGTCCCCGTGTACGACGCCGGCGAGTGGCACGGGTTCCCGTACTGCGCGATGGAGTTCGCCCACGGCGGCACCCTCAGCGCGCACCTCGACCGCGTCCGCTCCGACCCGCGCGCGGCGGTGCAGCTCATGGCGAAGGTGACCCGCGCGGTCGCCGCCATGCACGCGGCCGGCGTGCTCCACCGCGACATCAAGCCGCTGAACGTGCTGCTCGACGCGAACGACGAGCCGATGGTCGCCGACTTCGGCCTCGCCCGCCGCGTGGACGACGCGTCCGACCTGACCTACTCCGGGCAGCCGGTTGGAACGCGGTTGTACATGGCCCCGGAACAGACCCTGGGCCGGCGCAACGACTACGCCCCCGCGTGCGACATTTGGGCACTCGGTGTGACGCTGTACGAGGTGCTGACCGGGCAGCGGCCGTTCACCGACGACGGCGTCACCGAGATCTACCACCGCATCCGGTACAACGACCCGCCGCCGTGCGCCGAGTTCGCGCCGGAGGTTCCGCCGGAACTCGAGGCCATCGCCCGCCAGTGCCTCGCAAAGCGCCCGGAGGACCGCTACCAGAGCGCCGCCGCGATTGCCGACGATCTGGAGAACTGGCTCGAGGGCCGCGCCGTCAGCGCGCCGCCGGTCGCGGCCCCCGCGCCGCCGGCGCAGTTCGTCGTCGCCCCGGAACCGGTCAAACCGCCGCGCCGGAGCCGCGTACTGCTCGGCGCGGGCGTTCTGCTGCGGGTGGTCGCCGGGATCGCCGCGGCCGGGTTCCTCGGTGCGTTCCGCGACCGCGCCAAGCCCGCGCCGAAGTCACTGGCCGAGCGCGTCGCCGGCGGCGAGAAGGTGAAGCTGACCGACGAGATCGGGATGCCGACCGGGGACTGGACGACGACCGACGGCCACAAGGTCACAATGAAGCCCCAACACGGCTACCACTGGTTCACCGCGACCGGCCCCGGAATGGCGGCCCTCGCCGACGAGCAATGGGAACTGCCGGTCCGCGTCGAGGCCGACGTCGCCGTGATGTGGAACCCGGACGGGCGGGCACAAGGCGGCCTGTACGTCGGCCGGCGCACGTGGCCCGATCTGGCGATCAAGCAAGACTCGCTCGTCTGGTTCGGCATCAGCCCGCGGCTCGAAAATGGCAAGGAACTGCCGCACCAGTTCGCCGGGATGACGGAACTGTACTTGTGGGAGCGCGACCAGGGTGGCTCACCGAAAAAACTCGGGAACGAAGTGCGCGCCGCGTGGAACACCGACGGCAACATCAACGGGCTGCGGTTCGCGCGCGTGGTGATTGAGATGCGCGCCGACAAACTGACCGGCACCATCGGCGGCAAGCCTCTGGAACCGATCACGGTGAAGAAGCTTTCTGCCGAACTATCGGGTATCGTACAAATCCGAATCCCGGCACTCCCGAAGTACGCGTTCCCGGCACCCCTGGGCACCGGCGTCGGGGTCATGTGCCGGTACAGCGATTGCGCCGTGGTCAATCTCACGATCTCGAAACTCGACCCATAACCCCCGTACCTAACCGAGGTAGAAGACCGTGGCAAAGAAGAAGCCCGCGAAGAAACCGGCGGTGAAGAAGCCCGCGGCTAAAAAGCCGGCGGCCAAAAAGCCCGCGGCCAAAAAGCCGGCCGTGAAGAAGAAGGCAGCGACCAGCGCGAAGAGCGCGAAACCGAAACCGAAACCGAAGGCGAAACCGACGAAACCGGTGAAGGTCGGCAAAAAGCCCACCAAGAAGCCGGTCAAAGCAGTCGCGAAGAAGAGCGCGAAGCCGACCAAGCCCGTGAAAGAGAAGACCGTTCCGATCATGTCGCTGTTCAGCAGCCCGCCGCCCCCGCCGCCGCCGTTGGACGGACCGATTCCCGGTGGCGGCGGGCCGCTGGGCGTGCCCGCGACGCCCGTTATCACCGCGCCGGGGGGCGGCCCGGTTCCGCCCAACATGCCGTTATCCGTGACCGTGAGTACAAACCGCCCCGACCTGACCCACTTGATCGAACTGCGCGACACCACCGCCGGCCTGCCGGGGGTTC
>SXHE01000774.1 GCA_005773755.1 Planctomycetia bacterium | reverse complement strand
GCGCGGTATCACCCCGCCCCGGCTTGGCGGGGAGCGGTCGCCGCCGGCTTTGCGGCGGCGGGTGAGGGGCCTTCTGCCTTTGCGCCCTTCGCGGCTTACTTCACGTCCAGCTTCAGCAGAGTGAAGGGGTAAATGATCGTGGCGTAGAACGTACCGTCGCGCGTCTGGATCAGCGCCATGTGGGCGTGCAGCGGGGTTTGCGTGCCGTCGGGCAGCTTGTGGAACCCGTGGCTCCACGGCGGCGTCTTGCCGCTCTTCGGCGCGAAGTCGAACCAGTCCGGGTTCATCACCGCCAGCACGCCGCGATCCGCGTGCTTGTTCGTTTTGGGGTCGTAGGTGACGAGGTGGTGCAGGTAGCCCGCGCCGAACTTGGTGTCGTTGTTGACGCGATAGATCGTGTGAACCTTGCCGTCGGTGCCGACGATGAGCGAGCCGCGCGAGTCGTGGCCCTTGCCGCCGATCATCGGGCCGCGGTTCGCGACGGGCAGTTTCGCGCCCTTCGCGCTCAGGTCGATGCGGAACAGCGTCGGGTCGGACATGCGGATCAGGTACGCGGACTTCGCGTCGTCCGTGATCGCCCAACACGCCGGGCCGAGTTTGTCGTCCGCTTTGCCGATGGATGCGGAAAGCTCCAGCATTTCGAGCTTGTTCGTCGCGGGGTCGAAGCGGGCGATCTTGAAGTCGCGCGTCACGACGACCGCGCGGCCCTTACCGTCGATGAGCGTTTGCGCGTAAGGGGTGACGCGCAGGTTCGGGTCCGGTTCGCGGTACTTCTTCGTCTTCAGGTCGAGGATCATCCAGTGGTGAGCTTCGCACGTCACGACGTAGGCAAGCCCGGCCTTCTCGTCGGCGGTCACGTCGTTCACGCCCTCGCCCTTGAACGGGATGCCGAAGCTCTCCGTCTTGTCGGTTTCGGGGTCGTACACCATGACGTAGCCGCCGGGGTAGTCCGCGGTGTCGTCCTTGCCGCGGCGGTAGCCCTGCTTACTGCCGACGTAAATCTTGCCGCTCGGCGCGACGAAGTTCCGCGTGTGAATCTTCGACTGCGCCGCGTAGGTCGGCTTCGCTGGCGTGGTCAGCCCGCACACCTTGTTCACATCGACCACGATCCGCTGCTTCCCGGTCTTCGGGTCGAACTCGATGAGGTACGCGTTGAACCCGTAGGCCGCGGTGCCGACGTAGACCTTGCCGTTCTTGCCCTCGCACAGCGAGAAGTAGCCCGACTCGTCGGTGTGCGTGCCCGGCATGATGTGGTACGCGGTGCCCCAGGCGTACGCGAACGGGGCTTTCTCTTTGGGCTGCGCGACCGACGGCGAAGCGCACAGCGCGAGGACGAGCAGGGAGAGTGTGTGGCGCATGGTGGTTCTCGATCTGGCGTCGACAAGCGTCAGGGAAGTAGCTCGAGGTTGTCAAAGAACCCGTCTGCCTCTGCCAGTTTCGCCTGCGTGCGATCGGTGCGTAAGAGCTCGACGGCGAGTGCGGATCGTTCGAGGTAAACTGTGCGGGAGCGGCCCATCGGGTGAGTGACGTCGATCGCGTCCCGGCCGGACCAAGTAATGTGGCGCACGGTCGTCTGCTCCCTCGGGTCCGACTTTGCCTTCATCAACTCTTCTTTCGCCTCTGGCGCGACCGACCCCTTGTACCGATTTACAGCGATCCGAACCGTGACCCCACGGCTCTTATCTTCCCATGTGTAAACCGTCATCGAGTCGTGCTCCATCAACACACGACCGTCCATGCCGACGTGCCCGTTCATCTTCACCGGCACCTCGACGGGTTCGCCCGGGAAATAGCCGCGAAAGCCGTCCCGCTCGGAAGTGAACTGCTGCCAGCCCGCGGGCGCGGGCGACTTTGCATACGGCAACTTCTTCCCCACGAGCTTGTACACACCGAGGACGCCTAAACCGGCGAGGATCAGTCCGCCAAAGACGATGGCGATGATCTTTCGCGATGAAGTCGTGCGTTCCGTATTCTCCCATCGGCGCGACCGCTTCTCGCCGTCGCGGTCGCCCCGCCCGCGTGACCCGCGCCAATCATCGCCGTCAGTGTCGTACTTCCCCATCGCTCACTTCTCCCATGCGAACATCGTCGGGTCACTTGTCGATCAGCAGCATGTCGGCGACGTTCAGCGGCATGTTGAGCTGGATGCCGCCCTTCACTTCGGTGAACTTCAGCTCGCCGCGTTCCACGCTGCGGACCTTCGTGATCTTCTCCGCGCTGCGGATCGTGATCGTCAGCGAGGTTAGCGGCGAGCCGCTCCAGTTCACCAGCGGTACGGCCAGCTTCGCCGGCTTGCCGTCCTTCGCGGGCGTGTCGATGCAGGTCGTTTCGACGAGGCCATCGGTCGTCACGACGGGCTTCGCCTCGCGCGCGTTGAAGCCGAGGAAGTCGTCCGTGAGGCGCGCGAGAATCACGAGGCTCATGCCGGTGGGCAGGTAGTGCGTGAAGCTGTCGGCGCTCGCGCCGCGGTCCACCGGGCGCACCGGCAGGCCGCTCTTGAGGTACGCTTGCCCCGGCATGAACCCGAACAGCACGCTGCGGCCCTGGCCGTGCCGCTTGGCGACGACAGCAGCAGTGCCGTCCTTGAACTTGCCCAGCATCACGCCGTCGGTCACGGTCAGCGGTTGCTTCCACGCGATCACCGGCACGTTGAAGATGTGTTCCGGGACCGGGTTCGGCGACGGCGCTTTCGGCAGCCCGCGCAGGCACCACTCGACGCTGTCCATCGGCTCGTACAGCGGGAGGTCGTGCTTGCTGAGGAACGGCTGGTTCTCCTTCAGCAGGTGCTTGGCGATCAGGTTCGGGTCCGTGGTGATCTTCGACCCGGTGGCACCGTAGAACTTGGCCGCGGCCGGGTTCTCCTTCTGGAACTCGTTGAAGTACCCGCCGCCGGCCATCGCCACCACCGTGCCGCCGCCCTCGCACCACTTCTGGAGCGAGTCGAGGCACTTCGAGTGAACGTGCTGCTGGGTGACGTAGATGAGCTTGTAGTCCTTCGCGCGCCCGTCGATCACGTCGTCTTCGCTCAGGAAATCGACCGGGATCTGCGCGTGCCGCAGCGCGTAATACAGCGCCTTGCGCTCGTTGTTGTGCAGCGCCAGCGAGAAATTATTGACCCCGGTAATCAGTTCGTCGGTGCTGGACAGCAGCAGGCCGACCTTCGCCTGCCGGACCTTACCGTCCATGACGTAGTCTTCAAAGATGCCGGCTTCGCGCGTGCAGGTGTAGAGCTGCTTCCACATCGGCAGGTCGTAGGCGTCCACGTAGTTCTCGGTGTTGCCGACCGCGGACGGCGTGGCGCAGAAGTAGTTGATCATCTTCGCGCCGTGGGCGACGCTCGCGTAGTAACTGCGACGGAAGCCCTCAGGCAACTGGCCCGGTGAGTGCGGCATGACGTACATGTGAATCGGCAGGTCGTCGTATTTCGCCCCGGCACGCAGCCCGCTGGCAAGGTAGCCCACCACCTGCGGGCTGAACTCCGCGATCTGCCAGCAGTAGTCCTCCGCCCACGGCATCGACATCGCCTTGAGCTTGAACGGGCGGATGTAGTCGATCTCGGTGACGAGGTAGTTGGCGTGCGGCGAGTAGTTCGCCCCGGTGCGCACGCCCTTCGTGGCGTAGTACGCGGTGCCGGCGGCGTACTTGGCCCCGCCCTTCTCCTTCGCCGCGACCTGCGAGTAGTAGTACAGTGGGTCCGTCTTCGTCGTGGTGTATTTGACCGCGCCCTCGACCTTCACGCCCTTCGCCACGAGCCACTTGGCGAACTCGTCGTCCTTGAGCGGGATCGCCGGCAGGTGAATCTCGTCGCCGTAGCTGACGATGCCGAGGTCGTCGAACCCGCCCTTGCGGGTCATCTCCTGCTTCTTGATCCACTCAACGCTTGGGTCGCCCCAGTGCGCGACCAACTCGCGCTTCTTGCCGACGCCGCCGAACGTGGTGTTGTCGCCCAGCGCCAGCGCGAGCTGTTTCGCTTCGAGGAACGCGGTCGGCGCGGAACCGAACCCCATGATCCCGTAGTGCGGCATCCGCTTCGGCGTCTCACCGACTTTCGGGAACTTTGCCACTTCAGCGTTGAGCCAGTCGAGCGCCTCCTTCTGGGTGCGAATCTGCGGCACCCAGTAGTTCTTCCGCATCGCCAGGAACAGTTCCGAGTTCGGGTTCACGACGCCGGGCATGTCGAAGCACGCCGGCGACAGGTTCGCCGCCGGGCCTTTCACCGTGATGTCCTTCACGACCTTGATGCCGCCCGTGCCGTCCGGGATGCCGAACTCCAGTCGCAGGTGGACGCCGTCGGCCTTACCCTTCGTGAGCGCTTTGGGGAACCACTGCGAGTTGTAAAGCGAGTCGAGCGACTGGCCGAGCGGTACCCAGCCCGACGTGTCGCCCGGTTGCAGGTACTCCGCGTCCGGGATCGCACCCTTGCCCGCGGGCACCACCTTCGCCAGCGCGTCGGCCTTCACCTTCTCCGACCGCGGCCCGGCGTTCTGGTATTTCGTCTCGCTGATCGTGCGCCCGCTCTTGAGCACCTGCTGCGTCGGCCAGTCGCGGATGTGAATGTAGTACGGCGAGTGCTGCCCCTGATCGAACGGCGCGACGATGGGCACCACCGGCCCGAACCCGTCCTTCGGGTTGGTGAACCGCACGAACACGTCGCCGTCCTGCGTCAGCCAGCCGTCGAACTCCAGGTAGCCGGCCTTCTTCTGCGCCTCCATCCCGGCCTTGTCGTTGGTCAGGCAGATCACGTCGACGTTGCGCTTGGCGATGTTGACGCGCGGCTTGTCGCCGTCCTTCTGCTCGGCGGCGATCAGGCGCAGCTTGGCGACCCCGGCCGCGAGCTTCACGGTGCCGGGGTTCTGCCACACGATGTTATCCGTGCCGCTCCACGAGTAGCGCTCCATCGCGACCCGCTTGTGGCCGTTGAGCGCCCAGATTTTGGGCTGATCGAGCCGGCCGCATGGGAAGCTCGCGACCACCTTCCCGCCCTGCTCCACTTCGACCGTGAACTCGCAGGCGAACTGGAACGGCTGTTCGTAGCGGGCCAGCAGTTCGTAGGTGTCCTCGTAGGGGACGTTGATGGTCTGCTCCGCGACGGCCTTCTTGCCGGCGTCGATCTCGTCGGGCGCGCTGAGGCACCCCATGCGTGACAGGAACGTGATGGCGAAGGTGCTGGCGTAGTAGTTGTCGCGATAGGGCATCACCTTCCAGCCGGAGCGGACGGAGAAATCTTCGGCCTCGGCGATGAGGCGGACCGGCTTCTTGTCTTGGGCCGGGGCAACGGGCGCGAGCGCGGCGAGCGCGACCAATGTGAGCAGAAGGCGCATGGTGTCTTCCGAGTGAAGGGCGGAGAGACGATGGTACCCGCGAGGAGGCGCGAGGGGTAGGGGGCGGAGCGCATTCCCGCCATGCGCGGGACCGCGCCGGGGGCGAATAGACTCGCACAAGAATCCGTTTGACAAGGCGCGGACGACGCCCAACAATGCGGGCTCTCGTGTGTCGCGGAGGGCCGACCGTGGAATCGCTCAAGCTGGGAAAGAACGATCCGTGCCCGTGCAACAGCGGGAAGAAGTTCCGCCAGTGCTGCTGGTTGAAGCGGCTCGATGTCGCGACCGAGCACTACGCGCCACCCCCACCGCCCGCCGAATCGAAGCAGACCGTCACTCATCACGCGCCGACGTTCTGGTCGCACCCGCCCGGCCAACCAAACGCCAGACCGCCCGAAGGTGGGGAGTGGACCGAGTGGGTGTTCGTCAAGGACAAGGGTTGGACGCACGAGCGCGACCTGAAACCCGGCGACCAAATCCGGCAGAAGGGCGGCGGCTGGAACACAGTGCCTGAACCTCAACTGATTCGCACGACCCAAGAACACCCGTTCTTCGTGAAGGGCAAAGGCTGGACCCCGCTCTCCGAGATCAAGCCGGGCGACGAGATCCGTACTGACGAGGGTTGGGTAATCGTTTCGGAAGTCACGCCCACAAACCAGTGGGAAAAGGTGTACAACTTCCGAGTCGCAGACCACCACACTTACTTCGTCGGCAAACCGGAGTGGGGCTTCTCGGTCTGGGCACACAATATGTATTCGCCCCAGCAACTCGCAGATATGCGCGCCCATCCGGATCGTCAGCGCGTTTTAGCGGCGATCCTTGATGCCCACGACGCGCTACCCAATCCGACAGCTACTTCGCGCGAAGTGATGGACCGCGTGCGTACCGGGCAGTTGGAGGTGTTGCTCGACGACACGATGCCGCCCGTCGGCGGATTGGCCCCAGGCGAGAATCCGGTGATCCTTGGCGCGCAAGGTGTGCTCAACAACCCGCATGTGACATCCGAACAAATGCGCAGTTTGATGCTATCGACTGTGCACGAGGGCGTTCATCACCTTGATGTCGCAAACGGACGCGCGTTACCCGGTGCGGCGGCGACGGTCGAACAACGGTTCTTCACCGAACTCCACGCTTATACGGCAGAGCACGAACTCGCTCACGCGAACAGTATGTCTCATTTACTCGGACCCGAATTCCGGGGCGCAAGGACGATGGGTGACATTCGGAACGCCGTGCTCACCGTCGAACCGGGGTTGATCCCGGGATTGTCTTTGAGCGCTGAACAGCAGGTACTCGCCCAAGTTCACAGATTGTTCGCTAAGATACCATAGCGACACCGTGAGGGGATGTCATGAACGCTACTATCTGGCGTGCGGCGGTGCTGCCAATTCGGAGCGCGACCGTTGCTGTCGATGTGTCAGGTTCGGGCCGGCTTGCGCGGTATTCGGTCTCGTCCGAGCAAGGGGGCTTGAGCCGCGAAATTTCTTCGGTCGAAGAACTCTCTCAGCTACTCACCGAATTGGGCGCTGATGCGCGAGAGGCCGCACAAGCCGACCCCGTCGCCTTCGCTTTCATTGTGTGTGTGTTGTGCGGGTGCCCCGCTCGCGTCCTGAATCTCAATAGCAGCTTGTGGCCCGACTTGGAGCGGCATTTTCGCCTGGATCGTCTCGTCAACCAACCGCGGATCGAGAACGGGCGATTCGTTTTTCTTATCAGCCCGCAGTACATGCCGGTGTTGAAGGTGGATCAAATCGCCGTCGATCTGCGCACGCTCGAGGCAATCCAGACACCGCTCATCGAACAACCCTGGCCGCCTGGGGGTTGATTGCCTCACACCGCGGCCATGACGAGGGCCCCGTTTTGGCCGCCGAACCCGAAGCTGGTCGAGAGGCCGTACTTCACCTTCGCCTCGCGCGCGGTGTTCGGGATGTAGTCCAGGTCGCACGCGGGGTCGGGGTTCGTCAGGTTGATCGTCGGCGGGTACACCTGCGTTTTCAGGCTCAGGGCCAGCGCCGCGGCCTCGATCGCGCCGCTCGCGCCGATCGAGTGGCCGATCATGCTCTTGATCGAAGAGAGCTGCACGCTCTTCGCGTGTTCGCCGAACACGCGCTTCACCGCGGCCGTTTCCATCGCGTCGTTCAGCTTCGTGCTGGTGCCGTGGGCGTTGATGTAGCCCACGTCGCGGAAGTCCACCCCGGCCTCGGTGAGTGCGGACTGGATCGCCCGCGCGCCACCGCGCCCCTCCGGGTCCGGCTTGGTCACGCTGTAGGCGTCGAACGTGCTCCCCCAGCCTTTTACCTCGGCATAGATCGGTGCGTTACGGGCCTTCGCGCGCTCGTAGTCTTCGAGCACCAGAACCGCCGCGCCCTCGCTGATGACGAACCCGTCGCGCAGGCGGTCGAACGGCCGCGACCGCTGTTCCGGGGCGCGGGCGTCCGTCTTGCTCAGGGTGCCGAGTGCGGTGTAGGCGAGCAGCATGAGCGGGTCGATGCGGCTGTCCGCGCCGCCGCACAGCATCACGTCGGCGTCGCCGCGCGACACCAGCCGGTAGCCCTCGCCGACGGCCTGCGTGCCGGCCACGCACGCGGTCACGACGGTATTGTTCGGCCCCTGGCAGTTGAACGCCATCGAGATGTGCGCCGCGACCATGTTCGGCAGGTACTTGAGCAACCACAGCGGGAACAGCGGCGAGTCGGACCGGTTGGGGTCGGGCAGCTTGGTCTCGTCGAACGCGCCGTCCTCTTCGCAGGCCCGCGCGAGCAGCGGCGCGAGTTCGCCCAGGTCCATCGGCACGAGGCCGGTACCCATGACGACGCCGAGCCGCGCCGGGTCGATGTCGTTGGCGTCGAGTCCGCTGTCGGCGAAGGCCAGTCCCGCGGCCCCGACGCCGAACCGCGCGGCCCGCCCCATGACCTTCACGGACTTGCGGAACCGGTCCGGGAGGAACGGTGCCGGGTCGAAGTCGAGCACCTCGCCGGCCACACGAATGGGGTGGTTGGAGGCGTCGAACGAGCGGATCGGCCCGATGCCGCTGTGCCCGTCCACGCACGCCTGCCAGAACGCATCTTTGCCCACGCCGTTCGGCGCGACCACGCCCAGCCCGCTGATTACCACTCTGCGCATGACGCCACCCCGATCGGCCGCCCCTGGTCCCCATCCATGAGGAGGGCGGCACGGCACGCTGACGCGGGCAAACCCGGCTGTCGCCGTACCTCTCGCCCGCTCGTCACTCTGCTCGTCTCCCCCATCTTCGCCATCTTCCATAAAGTTACTCTCAATCACTGGACCATTCAATCCCTTGCATGATGCCGAATCTGAGTATCTAACGCAACTTACGCAGACTCGCGCGGCAAACTCGGCACAATCGGTTCCATTTATCGGTCGGAACGAGCGGCGTAGAATCTGTTCCCTCGTGCAATGGCGGGAATGTGAACCGCGTGTCGCACGAGAGAACAACGGGAGCAAAACGGCTACTGTGTCCGGACTTCGGGACGGAGCAGCGCGAACGCGGCACAACGCATCGCGCACGACACGCGGGCATGTCCCGGATGGCTTCGATGATTCTGGTTCCTCAATTCGTCAGAGGTTCTGGTTCGTCAGAGGTTCTGGCCGAGTTGGGTTCCTCAGACATGGGTGGGCGGAACGACCAGAATCAATGAGAACCCGCGCCGGTGCGTAGCGTTTCCGCAATTGCGGGGCCAATGCGGTGGTCGCGGGAACGAATGACGGGATGAGCGAGGGCGAAGCTTCTTTTGCCCCCGCTCACCCCGTCGTTATAATCTGAGGTGGTGGGCGCGGCCGGATTCCGGCTCCGCCCGCACCACGAAGGAACGATCACCGATGCACCTTCCGACCCGCCGCTCGGTCGCCCCCTTCTTCGCCGCGTTCGTCTGCCTCCTCGCGCCCGCCGCCGCGCTCGCGCAGGACGGTGCAGCAGATTCGATGTTCGTGACCGTGCCCAACCCGATCACCAGCGACGCGTTCACGCGGATCAAGAACCAGATCAGCGTGCGGATGAACGACGCCAAGCGCCCGGTCGGGATCGTGGTGTTCGACTTCAACCCGGACGGCAAGCCCGCGACCACGGCCGACTTCGGTGCGTGCTCCGACCTCGCCTCGTTCATTGGCGGCCACAAGGGGTTGACGACAATCGCGTTCGTTCACGCCCCCGTGACCGGGCACACGGTGCTACCGGTCATCGCGTGTAAAGAACTTGTGATGGGTAAGTCGGGCGTACTGGGGCCGGTCGTGGTCGAAGGCGTGGCCGGGTTGCAGAAGTTCCAGCAGGGCGCGTACCAGGACCGCTTCAACGACGCGGAGCGGTGGCCGATCGTTCAGAAGATGTTCGACGCCGAAGTGCAACTCCGGCGCGGCGACAAGCGCGAGGGCAAGGGCAAGTTGTACGCGGACGCGCGCGACGCCAAAGCGATGGCGGAACTCGCGGGCCCGGAGCCGGTGAAGGGTGTGACCGACGGGCAGTACGCCGCGTACAACCTCGACCTGGCGTACAACGTCGGCGGCGTCGGGCTGGCGAAGCGCCGGGCCGAGACGCTTCCGGAACTGGCCGGGCTATACGGCATCACGCTCCGCCCGGACCCGCTCCTGGGCCGCACGCCGGCCGCATACCAATGGACGCTGAAGGGCGACGTGGACGGCGGCATGAAGGAGAGCGTGGGCCGCGTGCTCCGCGACGTGCGTAAGAAGAAGGGCAACGTCCTGATCCTGGTCCTGAACTGCGGCGGCACCGATCTGGACAAGGCCCGCGAGATGGCGACGGACCTGATCGCGGCACAGAAGGGCGAGGAGGCGATTCTGATCATCGGGTTCGTGCCGGAGAGCGCGCCGGACGCCGCCACCGTGATTGCGCTCGGATGCACCGAGATCGTCATGACCAGGCCGGCCTCGGAGGGCTCGCAGGAAGCCGAAATCGGCAACTTCGACCGCTACCTGAAGACCGCGAAGCCCACCGAACTGGCGAGCCAGAAGACCGCGCTGCGGCAACTGGCGAAAGAACAGGGCTACCCGGAGGTGCTGATCGACGGGATGCTCGACAAGAGCGTCGAGATCGTTCGCGCCCGCGGCATCGCCGACCCGCGCAAGAAGCAACTGATGACCCGCGAGCAGTTCAAAGACGCGCAGGAGCGAAAAGAGGACTGGGCCGAAGACAAGGTCATCAAAGCGCCCGGCATTCCGTTCTCGAAGGTGCCCCTGAACGCGACGCTCGCGGTGGAACTGGGGCTTGCCCGGTCCACCGTGGCGAGCACCAGCGTGGACGCGGTGGTCGAACAGTACGGGTTCAAGGAGGCCAAGAACCCCGACCCCGGGATGCTCGACCGGTTCGCCGAGTTCCTCCGCATCCCGGCGGTCACGATCATCCTGGTGATGCTCGGGTTCATCGGGCTGATCCTCGAACTGAAGGTGCCCGGTCTGACCGTGCCCGGCATCATCGCGGCCCTGTGCTTCATCCTCGTGTTCTGGTCGCAGTCGCGGTTCAGCGGCGAGCTGTTCGTGCTCGCTCTGCTCCTGTTCATCCTGGGGCTGGTGCTGGTCGGCGTGGAAATCTTCGTGCTGCCGGGGTTCGGGGCGTGCGGCATCTTCGGCATCATCTGTATGCTGGGCGGCCTGGGGCTGGTGACGCTGGACAAGGTGCCGGAGAACACGGCCGGCTGGGTCGGGTTCGGCGTGCGCGTCTCGACCTACCTGTTCGCGATGATGGCCGCAATGGTGTTCGCGTTCCTGATCGCCAAGTACCTGCCGCAGGTGCCCGGCGCGAACCGGCTGATGCTCAGCCCGCCGGCCGACACCGGCGCGACCGCCGAACCGCTGTTGCCCGGCGCGAGCGAAGCGCTGGACCTGCTGGGGGCGATCGGCACGAGTACCACAGCCCTGCGGCCCGCCGGCGTGGTCCGGTTCGGCGACAAGTTCGTGGACGTCGTGTCCGACGGCGGCTTCATCCCGACCGGCACCCGCGTCCAGGTGGTCACGGTCGAGGGCACGCGGATTGTCGTGAAGGAAGTCTGACCGAAGCGGAATGCGGAGTGGGAAATGCGGAGCCGAAGGTACTCGGCAGGTTGGGCTAGCCGGCCCCGTTCCCCTACTCTGTCTTCAATTCCGCATTCCGCATCCCGCATTCCGAATTGCACCGATGGACTACCTGACTATCGCCCTCGTCCTGATCGCCCTCGGGGTCTTCCTGCTGCTGGCGGAGATCCTGGTGCCGACCGGCGGCATCCTGGTTGTGATCGCGTTGTTGTTCTTCGCCGTCGGTGTCGGTACCATCCTGTACGCCGGCAGTACAACGGAAGGGATCGTGGCGCTCGTCGGGCTGGCGGTGGGCTTACCGGCCGCCGGGTACGTGTCCGTGATCGCGTGGCGGCGCATGTCGCTCGACACCGTACTCGACGACCCCGCGCCGTCGGTCCCGCCGGTCGCGGTCCCGGAGACTGAGGGGCTGAAGGGGCGCACCGGCAAGACGGTGTCGCCCCTGCGCCCGTCCGGCACGGTCGAGTTCGACGGCAAGCGGCTGGACGCGATGACCGAGGGCACGATGCTCGAGGCCGGCGTTTGGGTCCGGTGCATCGAGGTGAGGCGCGGGCAGGTGATCGTACGCGAGATGGCCGAACCGGGCAGCGAACCGGCCCCGCCGCCCGCGGCCCCGAAAGCCGCACCGCCGGTCAGCGAAGAACCTAAGAAGGACGAGCCGAAGAAGAAGGCCGACGACTTCGACGACTTCGACATCGGACTGAAGTAACGCTGCCGGGAGGCCGCATGTTCGGGCTGGGTGCACAAGAGCTGCTGATCCTGTTCGTTCTCGGCGGGGCGATCGGCATCGCCGTCGTGATGAGCGTTCGCGGTTCACGCAAGGCCAAACGGCAGCAACAAGAGGACGACGACCAGAGCTTCTGAACCCGCGCCCCGCGCGGATTACCCGACACTCCACATCAACAAGGACCGACCCCGTGACGCTTTCGACCGCACTCGCCCTGTTCGGACAAGCGAAGGACCCGCCGGTGAGCACCACGCAGGTGGTTATCATCGTCGTGGCCCTCGTCGCCGTTCTCGTCTTCGTCGTGTTCCTGTTCCTGTTCTTCAGCTTCATCCGGCTGTGGATCCAGGCGCTGCTCACGAAGGCCGACATCGGCATCGGCAGCCTGATCGGGATGAAGCTGCGCAACGTCGACTACCAGATGGTCGTGCGCCAGAAGATCGCGCTCATCCAGGCCGGGGTGAAGGTGACCACCGGCGACCTCGAGTCGCACTTCCTCGCGCGCGGCAACGTGCCCAAGACCGCGACCGCGGTGATCGCGGCGCACAAGGCCGGTCTGGACCTGCCGTGGCGCACCGCCGCCGCCATCGACCTCGCCGGTCGCGACGTGCTCGAAGCCGTCCGCACCAGTGTGAACCCGAAGGTCATCGACTGCCCGGACCCCGGCAAGGGGAAGCAGTTCCTCGACGCCGTGTGCCGCAACGGTATCCAGTTGCTCGCGAAGGCCCGCGTGACGGTCCGCACGAAGCTCGAACGGCTCGTCGGCGGTGCGACCGAGGAAACGATCATCGCCCGCGTCGGCGAGGGCATCGTGAAGGCCATCGGTTCGGCCCACGACCACAAGGAAGTGCTCGCCAACCCCGGCATGATCTCGCAGACGGTGCTGCACAACGCGCTCGACGCGCAGACCGCGTACGAGATCGTGAGTATCGACATCGCGCACATCGCAGTCGGCGAGAACATCGGCGCGAAGCTGCAAGGCGAACAAGCGGCGGCGGACCTGCGCGTGGCGCAGGCCGAGGCCGAAAAGCGTCGCGCCGCGGCCGTCGCCCGCGAGCAGGAAATGCGGGCGCTGGTCGAAGAGAACCGCGCGAAGGTGGTCGAGGCCGAGGCCCAGGTGCCGCAGGCCATCGCCAACGCCTTCGAGAAGGGGCACATCAACGTCATGGACTTCTACAACATGAAGAACATGCAGTCCGACACGCTGATGCGGAACAACATCGCCACCATGACCGGCGGGGCCGAGGGCCAGTCCGGGTCGGGCCGGTAAGAGGGCCGCTTGCGGCTTCGCGAGTTTCCCACGTACGAGACCGAGCCACGATCCCGCAACTCGTCGTCATGTTCGTCATCCTCCTGCTGATCTCCACGGTCGTGGGGGCGGTGGCGAAGATGTTGAACAACCTGTCCGAAGCGAATGCGGCCCGGCGCGCCG
>SXHE01000773.1 GCA_005773755.1 Planctomycetia bacterium | reverse complement strand
TCGACCGCCTGGGCGACCTAACGCGTGTGGTCCGCCGGCGATGCACCCGACTGGCGGGCGATCCAGCGACTGTCAAAGGGGCCGTCGGGTTCCACTGGGCTGTCAAACTCGAAACATAGTGGTTCAATGCAATCCGGTATAACTCGCCGACCCCAGCGCGAAGTTCTGGCCGGCGATGTTCAGGTTGAACGTTGTAGGTGAGAGTGTCTGGCTGGCTTGCGTCTCATCGACTAGCCCCCATGGGATCGTGAGCGAGAATGCCCCGGCCGCACCGTCTGCGAATTGGAACGCTTCCCGCGTGTCCGCTGCGTCGTATGCGATGGGTGCGGAGTAGCTGCCGACCGTAACTGTCCCGTTGCTTACGTTAATAGGGTCTCCGAGTTGCGGGGGTGAGCCGGGTGGCGAACCGGGAGGCGGGGGTGGCGTTGCCGGCGTTGCCTGAGCCGTCACCCCCACGAACACACCGGAAGCGTAGTTCGCCGTCGCGCCGGGTTGTACAAAGTAGTCCTGTCCGTCCTTGGTCACGGTCAGGTCCGTCAGTGTGAGCGTCTGCGACACTTGCGCGGGGTCCACGCCGTACGGCGTCGAGAACTGACCCGAACCGATGGAGCCATCCGGGAGTTGGAACGAGAACGAAGCCGGCACTTCGCGGGCTTCGAGTTGGGTGAGATGCGGGCGGAACTTGGTCATGAGCGTCCTCCGGTAAAAGGCTACCGTTGTGATCGCCGGACCCAGCGTGATCGCCGGACCCAGCGTGATCGCCGGACCCAGCGAACGCATCATTCATCCAAGTATGCGAAATATCAAGAGGCGCGCGAAAAAATCGACCGCGATATTCTGTCGATTGCAACTCGCGTCGCCGCACTCCCCTCCGCGAACTCTGGGGCACGGCGAAACGAGAGGTGTACTCGCCATCGACCGCCCTGCCCTATTGAATAGCTCCTTCCTCACCCCGGAGCTGCTCCATGAAACTCGCCACGATCCAGACCCCGCACGGCCCGCGGGCCGCGCTCGCAGTTGCCGACGGCTACATCGACCTGCATGCCACCGACCGCGGCCTGCCCACCTGCATGAAGGCGTTGCTGGCGGCGTCGCCCGCGATCCGCAAGGCCGCGGCCGATACCGCGACCTGCAAGAACGCGGTCAAATACGCGGCCAACGCCGTGAAGCTGCTGCCGCCGGTGCCGAACCCGGCCAAGATTCTGTGCATCGGACTGAACTATCGCGACCACGCCATCGAGGGGAACAAGCCGATCCCCGACGAGCCGGTCATTTTCGGCAAGTTCCCAAACACGCTCATCGCGCACGGCGACCCGATCAAGCTGCCGAAGGTCGCGAAGAAGGTCGACTACGAGGCCGAGTTGGTCATCGTGATCGGCAAGACCGGGAAGAACATCCCGAACAACGACAGCGCGTTCGACTACGTCGGCGGGTACACCGTTGGCCACGACGTGAGCGCCCGCGACTGGCAGTTCATCGGCGCGGAGAAGCAGTGGATCATCGGGAAGACGTTCGACACCTTCGCCCCGACCGGCCCGGTGCTCGTGACCACCGACGAACTGACCAACCCGCACAAGCTGCAAGTGCAACTGAGGCTGAACGGCACGACGCTCCAGAACTCCAACACGAAGGAGTTCATCTTCGGCGTGCCCCACGTCCTGTGGTCTCTGTCGCAGTGTGTGACACTCGAACCGGGCGATCTGATCTTCACGGGCCCGCCGCCGGGCGTCGGCATCGCACGCACCCCGCCGATCCTGCTGAAGGCCGGCGACGTGGCCGAGGTCGAGATCGAAGGCATCGGCACCCTGCGCAATCCTGTTGTTGCGGAATAAGCGCGCCGCTTGCGGCTTCGTACGCGCGTGCGAAGCCGCAAGCGTCTACCCGACCCGAAACTTCGCCAGCATCTTCTCGTCCAACTCCACACCAAGCCCGACGCCGTCGGGCACTTTCGCATACGGCGGCCCCAGGTCCAGCGGTTGCGTGATGATTTCGCCGTCGTGGTAGAACGGCCCGATGGTGTCGGCGGGAAACGTGTCGCAGTCCACTTCCGGGAACGCCGCTGCGACGTGCAGCATGGCCGCGGTGCCGATGCCCAGTTCCAGGTTGCTGCCGATGGTGCAGCGGATCCCGGCGGCCTTCGCGACCGCGACGATCTCCGCGGTCGCGGCGATACCGCCGTGCTTGCCGGGGTAGATGCTCAGCACGTCCGCGGCGCGGTGCGTCGTGAGCAGCCACGCATCTTGAAGGGTGAATACACTCTCGTCGGCCATGATTGGCGTCGGCGTGTCGCGGCGCAGTTCGGCCATCGCCGCGGGGTCGCCGGGCGGGATCGGTTGCTCCGCGAGCAGCAGGTACACGTCGGCGAGCGCGCGAAGGCAGTACTTCGCCTGTTGAATCGTCCAGCCGCAGTTGGAGTCGGTCGTTACCGGGATGTGCTTCGGAGTTACTTCGCGCACGGCCCGGACGCGGGCGATGTCGCCTTCCACATCGAGGCCTGTTTTCACCTTCACGCACGACACACCCCGTGCGAGGTGTTCCTCCGCCATCTTGCGCGAGCCGGGCACGTCGCGCGCCCAGACGACGAGCTTGATGCGCACCTTGTCGCGCACTTTCCCGCCGAGGAGCTGGTAGACCGGCACGCCCGCGGCCTTCCCCGCGATGTCCCACAGCGCCATCTCGACGGCGGCCTTCGTGAACGGGTTCAACTTGATGATGAAGTCCATCGCCCGCCGCGCGGTGGTGATGTCGCGCGGGTCTTTGCCCACGAGCTGCGGCGCGATGTACTCGTCAATCACCGCCACCGTGCCGCGCTGCGTCTCGCCGGACCACAGCCCGGAGATGGTCGCCTCGCCCAGCCCGACAAGCCCGTCGTCGGTGTGAACCTTCACGATCACATATGGCGAGGTGACGTGTTCGCCGTGCGCAGTCTTCGCGGTCATGCCCTTCTTCAGGGGCACACACACCGGGATCGCTTCGATACGGGTGATCTTCATTGGTTCTCCTGTAGGGTGGGACGCCGTCCCACCACGAGCCACGAATGGTGGGACGGCGCAGAGCCTTGTCCCACCCTACGAAAGAAGCTTCCTCAACACATTCTCGGTGATGCGCGAAACGGCGTCGTCAACGGGTAGCGAAGCGACGTAGTTGATCGAACCGACCGAGAACACCGCGCCGCCGCTGGGGGTGTCGAAAGTCAGCATGTGCGCGCCGCCGTCGTCGGGGTTCAGCCCCTTCGCGATGACATGCGCGTTCTTCGGCGAGCTTGCGGAGAGCTTGTCCGTTTCGTGGCCGCTCGCACCGCCGGGGCAGCGCATGTGTAGCGAGTTCGCCCCGAACGTGTCGCCGGGCTTCAGACCGGTGCCCTCGAAGGCCCAGTGCGAAGCGTCTACTACGCGATACGGCGCGCCGGTCATCGCGCCCGCGGGTGTGAACACACAGCCGAGCAGATTCGCTTCGGATTCATGGCGCTGGTGGTAGCGGCTCTCGAAGCCGCCCAGCCCTTCGACGCTCAAGCCCTTCAGCTTGCCGTTGTGGAACAGCACGCGGTCGCCGCGAATCTCGACCTCGCAGTTCAGCCCGTTGCCGCCAAGGTACACCAGCTGGCCGCCCTGGTCGAACACCCAGTGCTTGACGCGCTCGTACATGCGGCGCGTCCAGTACTCCGGGTGAACGGCGGTGACGAGCACGCGGTACGCGCTCAGGTCGAGCGTGCCGTCATCGAGCTGCGTCTCCGCGTAGTAGTCATAGGCGAAGCCCTGCCGTTCCAGCCAGCCGACGAGCCGCCACTCGGCCGGGGCGAGGTGGCACGCCTGCCGCCCCTCGATGGGATCGGTGATCCGCTCCGCGAAGTCGATGTGGTTGAACGGCTCCGGCCGGTCGAACGACAGCGCGGGGTAGTCGCCCGCGCCCCAGGTGAAAAATCCGGCGTCCGAGTACCGCTTGAGTTCCGTGCGCGCGTTGACCGTCGGCGTGGGCGGCAGGCCGTCCGCGTGGATGGAGTTGCTGCGCCCGCCGAAGTTATTGTAAGCGTTCCAGTTGATGTTCGAGGCGAGGACGGCGAGCTTCGACTGCGGCTTGGCGGGCGCGACGATCCACGGAAAGCTGAACTGCCGGCCGCTCGCGGTGGACGCGCGGAAGTAGTACAGGCCGCCGCGCTCCGGCCCGGCCACGTGCTGCGAGTGAACCGAGTTCGCGTAGCCGACCTTGTTCCACTCCGCGCCGGTTTGTGTGTAGTCGCCGTCGGGCGTGACCTGCATCACCGCGCGCGGGCCGTGCTCGTCGTGCCAGCCGAGGGCGCGCACGAACTCCGGTTCCCAGCCGTAGCGCCACAGCTCCAGCTTGTACGGCTCGACCGAGTGAACGCGGAACTCGGACGCCTCCCCGCCGCGTACCCACTTCGGCCATGCGTACCCCATCAGCCCGTCGCTGAGCAGGCGGAAGTGGTGCGGCGTCCCACTCGGCAGCGTGACGCGGCTGAACTTCGCGCCGTAGCCGGGCTTCTGCAACACCACGCGATACTCGCCCGGCGGCAGGTCGGTGTGGACCGCGCCCGACGCGCGCGATCGCGCCTCGAACGACGCGCCGTCTGCGCCGACGAACTCCAGCACCGCGTCCGCTATCGCGACGTACCGCTCGTCGCTGACGTATCCGATAAGCATGACGAACTCCTGGATCGCGACATTTCACCAGACGGCGCGGCCGAACGCGAGCGAGTTTCCGGGTGACTCCGGCGCGCGATGAACCTATCCTGACCGGACACCGAGATTCGTGCATCAGGCGGGACCGTCGAGATGGTGTTCTCCACACACCTCTTCATCTTCTACTTCCTGCCGCCGTTTCTGCTGCTGTATTACCTGCTGCCGTTCCGCGCGCGCACCTGGCTGATCGCGGTCGCGAGCTACATGTTCTACGCCTGGGCGAACCCGATCTGGGCCGCCCTCATGTTCCTCAACTCCGGCATCGACTACCTGTGCGGCCTCGCCCTCGTGCGGCTCTCCGGCCTGCCGTGGGAGGGCAAGCTGCCGCCGGTCATCCCCGAAGGGTTCAAGCGCACCCGCGCGATGCGGGCCGTGCTCGCGGTGTCCATCACGTCGAACCTGTCGCTGCTTGCGTACTTCAAGTACTACATGTTCACGCAGGAGAACATCAACGCGCTCTCGAACGCGTTCGGCGGGCCGAGCCTGCTGCCGTACATCCAGGTCGCGCTCCCGATTGGCATTTCGTTCTACACGTTCAAGTCGATGAGCTACGCCATCGACGTGTACCGCGGCGACGCGCGGCCGATGACGAACTTCATCGACTACTGCTGCTTCGAGGCGTTCTTCCCCGACCTCGTGGCCGGGCCGATCATCCGCTACGCCTCCATCGAGCGGCAGATGCGGGGCCGCACGCACACCTACGAGAAGTTCGGCCGCGGGGTCGCGATGTTCGGCCTCGGTATGGCGAAGAAGATCCTGATCGCGAACCCGCTGGCGCAGGCCGCCGACGCCGCGTTCGCGGCCGGCGCGCTGCACTGGTACGACGCCTGGTACGGCG
>SXHE01000772.1 GCA_005773755.1 Planctomycetia bacterium | reverse complement strand
GAGACGCGCACAGGGCCGTCTTGTCCCTTCGGGATGAACGCTAAACGATGCCTACCCCTCTGTCCCATTAACACGCCGGCTAATTTGGCAACTGATCTTGTGTATTTTTTTCGGCCGGGCTATCGTTCAGTTGTCCTCTCACCGCATTGGAAGGCGGTCACTTCCTATCCGGGGACGGACCCCCACTCTTCTGGAGGGCAATCACATGCCCCTCTTAAACACGTTCCGCTGGGTCGCTCCCGTCGCGCTCACGACTGTGCTTCTGACCGCGCCGCTCGGAGTCGCCGGCCCGCAGCCCGTCCCCGCGTCGCTGGCCGAATCGGGCAAGCCGCGCCCGACCACCGAGGCCGCGGTCACTTACATCGACGACAGCAGCATGAAGCTGAAACTGCTCGACGCGAAGCTGGAGATGACGACGAAGTACGGCGTCATTCAGGTGCCGGTCGCGGACGTGCGGCGGATCGAGTTCGCCACCCGCGTCCCGGTCGAAGTCACGGAAAAGGTGCTGCACGCGCTCGCGAAGCTCAACCACTCGGACTTCAAGACCCGCGAGGCCGCCACGGAGGAGTTGAAAGAGCTGCGCGAACGGGCGTACCCGCTCGTGCTGAAGGCGATCAAGAGCGACGACCCGGAGGTCGGCCGCCGGGCTGACGAGATCGCCACGTTCATTCGCGCGAAGACGCCGACGGCCAACCTCGAGACGCGCGAGTTCGACGTGGTGCAGACGGACGACTCGAAGATCACCGGGCGGCTCACGGCCGAGGTGCTGCGGGTCCGCACGTTCCAGTTCGGCGAGCAGGCGCTGAAGCTGGCCGACCTGCGTGTGCTGCGCGCGACGGCCGCGGGCGTGCCGGTCGAGGAGGCCGCCGCCGCCGCGCCGCCGGCCCCGGGGAACATGTCCGCGTTCGGGCAGCAGTTCGGCAAAGAGGCGACCTACGCGGTGACCGGGTTCACCCCGACGCCGGGCGCGAACCCGAACCTGTGGGGCACCGACGTGTACACGCTCGACTCGAACCTGGCCTCGGCCGTGGTTCACGCGGGCCTGGCGAAGCCGGGCGAAACGGTCGTGGTGAAGGTGCGCGTGGTTCAGCCGCCGCAGCAGTTCGTCTCGACCTTCCGCAACAACGTGAACTCGACCGCCTACGGCGCGTACCCGGCCGGGGCCTACGAGTTCGTGCGGCGCTGAGGGCTCCGTCAGAACAAGCGGCCCTGGTGGTTCGAGTCGGTCAGGGCGGCCATCAGCTTGCGCTGCGGCGCGCTTACGGGGTACTCCGCGAGTTCCGCCGGCGTTACCCACTTCGCGGCGGCGTACGCCCCCGGCGCGAACGCCCCGCCCACTCGCTCTGCTTCGACGCACACGAGCGCGATCGCGTAGCGCGTGACGCCGTGCTTCACGGTCAGCACCTCGGTGCCGGGTTCGACTTCAAGCCCGGTCAGCTCTTGGGCCACGCGCCGCGCCGCGGCGCTCACGTCTTCGCCGTCGGCGCGCGGAGCGTGCGGCACCTCCCACATGTTCTGCCACCGCCCCGCGTCCGCCGGCCGCTGGCACAGCAGCACCGTGCCGCCGTCCCGAATCACCACACCGACCTCGTTCACCGCGGTGATCGCCAGCGGCTTCTTCTTGGGTGGAATCTGGTCCTGTAGACCGAGCCGGTTCGCTTCGCAGTGGCCCGCGAGCGGGCAGTTGCCGCAGTCGGGCGCGGCCGGCTTGCAGACCAGCGCGCCGAGTTCCATCAGCGCCTGGTTGAAGTCGCCGCACCGCTTCGCGGGCAGCACCGCTTCGGCCGCGGACCACACCCACGCCTTGCCCTCACCGTCGCGCGGGTCGTTGCGGTAGGCGAACAGCCGCGCGAGGACGCGCAGACTGTTCGCCTCGACGATGGGCAGTCGCCGGTCGAACGCCTGCGACAGCACCGCGCCCATGATGTAGCGGCCGACACCGGGGAGCGCGGCCCACACCGCCGGGTCGTCGGGCAGTTCGCCCGCGTGCGACCGAACCAGGTCCCGCGCCGCGGCGTACAGGTGTCGGGCGCGGCGGTAATAGCCCAGCCCTTCCCAGAGCTTCAGCACCCGCTGCTCGTCGGCCGCGGCCAGCGCGCGAACGTCCGGCAGCGCGGCGACGAACCGCTCGAAGAACGGCACCACCGCTGCGACCGTTGTTTGTTGGAGCATGACCTCACTGACCCAGACGCGGTACGGGTCGCGTTTACCGTCGGTGGCGGCTCGCCACGGCAGGTCGCGCTGGTGTTTGTCGAACCAGTTGAGGAGTCGGACGCGCAGCCCGGCGAGCGCACGCGGGGGCCAGTTGGGAGGAAATGAGAAGAGCATGGTGGCTCGCGCCAGGGGTTTTCAACCCCTGGCTCTGTGCGGCGAACCGGCCGGCTATTTGGGCCGGCGCATGTACTGGCGGAGCAGGTCGTTGGCGGCGGTACTCATCTCCTCGCGGGTTTGAGCCTGCTTGGGCTTGCCGTCGTCCTTCTTGGCGGCAGCGGCGGCGTTCGCGCCTTCGGCCAGAGGCGTGGGGATGTCCATGACCGTGCTGCCGTCGGGCACCGGGGCGTTGCCGTCGTCGTCCATTCCGAGCAGCATCGCGGCGATGCGGTCGTGGTCCTCGTCGCTGACGGACTCGGACGTGAGGGCCGGGCCTTCGCCGGTACCGGACTTGGCGGGATCCTTCGTGCCGCCCGGCTTGGTCGGGGTGGTCGGCTTGGGAGCGGGCGCGGTCCCGGAGGTCTTGGCCGGGTTCGGCCGCGCGGACGGCTTGACCGGGTTCGGGGTGGTGTCGCGAGCGGGGGCCTTCGCACCGGCGGCTTTTGCGGCCGCGGCCGAGACCGCCGCCAGCGCCGCCGCGGTCTCGGCGGAGTCGCCGGGCAGCGGGGTGCCGTCCTGCCTCGTGACCGGTTTTTCGACCTGAATGCGGAAGTCGAGTGGGCCGACCCGCAGCGTAGCACCGTTCTCGATCGCGACCTCGACGTTCTGAATCAGCGCGTCGTTGACGAGCGTGCCGTTGGTGCTGCCGAAGTCTTTGACGTAGACCTTCCCGTCGCGCACCAGCACGGCGCAGTGGAGCTTGCTGATCGCCTGACTCGCGGGGCGCAGGTGGCACTGCTCGTCGCGGCCGATGAGGAACTGCGGACCGGTCAGCGGAATGACGCGGCCCTCGTGTGCCCCCGTCGCGACGACCAAACTCACCTTCATGGGGTGTCCGCCTTGGGCGAATAACCGTCCGGTGCGCCGGACGAAACGAAGAGCCGCGGAAAGGGTCGCCCGCTCCCGACCAGACCGAGAGTGCAACCGACTTGCCGCCGCCCCGTGTGGGGGTACGCTCTGGAGTGCGAGCAGCGAGTGTGAGTTAATCGGTTAACCCAGTTGCCCGCGCTCGTTATTGTATGTCACGGACCGATCTCGATGCAACACTCCGTCCACTCAATTCCGCACAACCGTCACAAACGGGCCGCGCTCGGTGCCGCGGTGCTCGTCCTGGGAATCGCCGCCCTCGCGCCGACCGGGTGCGACCCGGTGGCCCCGCCCGGCGCGCAGACGAAACCGTTCGACGGGCAGGCCCTCACACTCAACTGCCCGGACGCCTCGTTCGCCGACGCCATCACCCCGATGGCGAAGGCCTGGGCCGCGCGGACCGGCGCGACCGTCACCGTGACGCGCACGCCGACGAGCGCGACCGACGCCGCCGACGTGGTCGTGATTCCGACCGGCGAACTGGGCAAGTGGGCCGAGGACGGCGCGCTCGCCCCCGTGCCCGCGAAAGTGCGCTCGAGCGAACAGCTCCAGTGGCAGGGGCTGCTGCCGATCTACGGCGAGCGCCTGTGCGCCTGGGGCGGGCAGGTGCTCGCGGTCCCTCTCACCGGCGACGGGCACGTGCTCGTGTACGACGAGAAGCGGTTCGCCGAGCCGACCGCGCGGGCCGCGTTCCAGCAGCGCTACAACCGGCCGCTGGTCGCGCCCGCCACCTGGGACGACGTGACTGACGTTGCCACCGTGTTCGCCGAACTCGACAAGCGGCCCAGCCTGCCGCCGCTGCCCGCCGATGCGGACAAGCTGTTCGACCTGTTCGCTCGGATCGCGGCCTCGGCCGACCGGCGCGCTCTCAACGACGTGGAACTCGCGGCCCGCATCGCGCGCGACCCGGACTCGCTCGCGTTCCAGTTCTCCGTTGTGTCCGGCAAGCCGCGGGTCCAATCGCCCGGGTTCCAACGGGCCGCGCAGTGGCTCGACCGGGTGCGCCCGCTTTGCGCGCCGCCGGGTGACCCGGTGGCGGTACTCACTGCACCCAACGGCCCGGTGCTCGCTCTGGTCTCGCTCGACCAACTGGCCCGTCTGGGCCGCGACAAAGCCGCGCCGGGCCGGTTCGCCATCGCCCCGGTGCCCGGCGCGCTCACCGACTTCGACCCGGACGGCCAGAAGCTCGTCACGAGCAAGCAGCTCAACTACGTCCCGTACTTCGCCGGCGGGCGGCTCGGCGTGGTGCGCGCGCGGTGCCCGCACCAAGAGGCCGCGTTCGACCTGTTGAGCGACCTCGGCGGCCCGGCTCGCGGGGCCGAACTGGTCGGCACGCCCGACCTCGGTGCCGGCCCGCTGCGCGGCTCGCACCTCAACAGCGAGCGGCTGCTGCTCTGGCTCGGCTACGGGTTCGATGGCAAGCGCTCGGAACAGTTGCGACAGGCGCTCGACCAGTACGTCCGGCAGTCGGTAAAAAACCCGACCGTCGGCCCGCGCGGACCGGACCGCGCCGCGGTGGTGGGAGAGGTCGCAAAGCCGCTGGGCCTGTTGACCGCGGGCAAGTCGTCGCCGGCCGCGGCGCTGAAGCTGGCCGAAGACGCCTGGAACGCACTCGACGCGAAGACGCACGCCGACGCGCTGCTCCGCTGGCGGCAGCGCGGGGCCGGGCTGAATTAGTCCGCAGGCGCAGGCGCGGCTTCTCACATTCGCCTCCTCGTTTGGGAAAAATTGATGAGAGGCCGGACTTCGTGACCGACTTCGTGTTCAATTGGTGCAGGCGGTCTGCCATACTCGCCGAACCAAGTCACACGGAGTCGCCGCGATGTCACGTCTCTGGACCGCTGTCGCTCTCCTCGCCGGCGCGTTCGCGTTCGCGCAACCGGGCGCGGCGCAGCCCACGAAGGGCGGCGGGTACGCCGATAAGCCCACACAAGAACAGGTCGCGTTCTTCGAGAAGAAGATCCGTCCGGTACTCGTCGATCACTGCTACAAGTGCCACTCCGCCGAAGCGGACAAGATCAAGGGCGGGTTGGTGCTCGACACGCGCGAGGGCACCCGGCGCGGCGGCGACAGCGGGCCGATCATCCAGCCCGGCACGCCGGACCGCAGCAAGCTCATCCTGTCGCTCAAGACCAAGAACCCGGACCTCGCGATGCCGCCGAAGGGCAAGCTGCCCGACAGCGTGATTGCCGACTTCGAGGCGTGGGTGAAGATGGGCGCGCCGGACCCGCGCGAGGGCAAGGCCGCCGTCGCGCCCAAGAAGTACGAGATCGACCTCGTGAAGGGCCGCGAGTTCTGGTCGTTCCAGCCGCCCAAGAAGGTCGCGGCTCCGGTCGCGAAGACGAAGGACTGGGCGAAGACGCCCATCGACTCGTTCATCATCGCCGAACTGGACAAGAAGGGACTGAAGCCGGGCGCGGACGCCGACAAGCGGACGCTCGTTCGCCGCGTGTACCTCGACATGACCGGCCTGCCGCCCACGTCCGACGAAGTGGAAGCGTTCCTCTCGGACCGCGACGCCAACACTTACGAGAAGGTCGTTGACAAGCTGCTCGCGTCGCCGCACTTCGGCGAGCGCTGGGGCCGGCACTGGCTCGACGTGGCCCGGTACGCCGAGAGCAGCGGCAAGACCGTGAACATGAACTACCCGCACGCCTGGCGTTACCGCGACTACGTCATCGACGCCTTCAACAAGGACAAGCCCTACGACCAGTTCATCAGGGAACAGCTCGCCGGCGATCTGATGACGACGAGCGATTCCAAGTTGAAGGCCGAGCGGATGATCGCCACCGGGTTCCTCGCCATCGGCGCGAAGACCCTGAACGAGAATAACGGCACGCAGTTCGAACTGGACGTGGCCGACGAGCAGATCGACGTGACCACGCAAGCGTTCCTCGGCATCACGGCCGCGTGCGCGCGGTGCCACGACCACAAGTTCGACCCGATCCCGCAGAAGGACTATTACGCCCTCGCGGGCATCTTCCGCAGCACGGAAACCTGCTACGGCACGGTGCGGTTCATCCAGAGCAACCGGCCGTCGCCCACGCTGGCGCTGCCGAAGGACTGCGGCCTGCCCGCGGGCCTCGACGGGAAGATGAGCGCCGACGAGAAGGCCCGTGTCGAGAAGCAGATCGAAGACCTGAACAAGCAGATCGCGGAGGCCACCGACCCGATCCGCACCATCTTCCCGCGCGGGCAAGTCTCGCTGCTGCGCGCCCGGATCGCGGCCTACGACGACAACGGCGACCCGAAGTTGTTGGCGATGGGCGTGCGCGACAAACCGGCCCCGAAGGGCGGCGGGGGCTTCGGCCCCGGCGGGTTCGGGCCGAAGGGCGGCTTCGGCCGTGGCGGAACGGCCAGCATCGGTGACAGCCCGGTGTACGACCGCGGCGAGCCGGACAAACCCTCCACAACTCGCGTCGCGCGGGGCACGCTGCAAGTGCTGTCCAGGACGCCACTGAAGATCACCAGCGGGCAGAGCGGCCGGCTCGACCTCGCGAACTGGATCGCCACGAAGGACAACCCGCTGACGGCGCGCGTGATGGTCAACCGCGTGGGGCTGCACCTGTTCGGCCGCGGGCTGGTGCCGACCGCCGACAACTTCGGCTCCGGCGGGCAGACCCCGACGCACCCCGAACTGCTCGACCACATGGCCCTCAACTTCATGGACAACGGCTGGAGCGTGAAGAAGCTCATCAAGAGCGTGGTGATGACGTGCGCCTACCAGCTCGACTCGAAGAACGACCCCAAGAGCTACGAGGTCGATCCCGACAACGCGTACGTGTGGCGGATGTCGCCGCGCCGCCTCGACGCCGAGGCGATGCGCGACTCGATGCTCGCGGTTAGCGGTCAGTTGAACGAGAAGCGACCGACCGGCTCGACGGTGGCCCGCGCCGGCGAAGGCCCGGCCAACAACCGCGGCGGCGGCTTCGGCCCCGGCGGTGGTGGCGGCGGTGCGAACGACCCGCGCAACGCCAACCGCTCCGTGTATCTGCCCATCGTGCGAGACAACCTGCCCGAAGCGCTGGCGCTCTTCGACGCGCCCGACCCGAGCCTGATCGTCGCCGACCGGCCGACGACGACCGTTCCGGCACAGGGATTGTTCCTGCTGAACAACCCGTTCGTGATCCGCGCCTCGGAAGCCGCGGCGGACAAGCTCCTGAAGGGCACGACGACGGACACCGAGCGCATCCGGCAGGCGTACCTGAGCTTCTACGGCCGCCCGCCGAACGAGAAAGAACTGGTGAACGCCGAGAAGTTCCTGACGGCGTATCAGGCTCAACTGGCGAAGGACCGGGTGCCCGCCGCGAAGCGCGAGCGCGAGACCTGGGCCGCCTTCGCACAGGCATTGTTTGCGAGCGCCGAGTTCCAGTATCGCAAATAGTTGGTTTTCCCTGGGATTGCGGGCATCTTGCCCGCCAAGCTCACGCGCGAAGGGATGCTTCGCGCAGATCCGTTCAGCAACTTGGTGGGGCTGCCTGCGGGCAAGATGCCCGCGGTCCCAGGAACGAAATACACCAAACACAGGAACCTTCCCATGCTGTCACGTCGCACGATGCTGAAGGGCACCTCCGCCGGCTTCGGCTACCTCGCGTTCGCGGCGCTCGCCAACGAGCAAGCAGCCCGCGCCGCGGACGGCACCGCCGCCAGCACCAACCCGCTCGCGCCCAAGAAGGCGCACTTCCCGGCGAAGGCCAAGCGGGTCATCTTCCTCTGCATGGACGGCGGACCGAGCCACGTTGACACCTTCGACTACAAGCCCAAGCTCACCGCTGACGACGGTAAGTCGCCGCCGGCGCGCCCGGGTCGGTTCGGCGGTGGCAAGCTCCTCGGCTCGCCGTTCAAGTTCAAGCAGAGCGGCAAGAGTGGGCTGTACATCTCCGAGGTGTTCCCCGAACTGAGCAAGCAGGCCGACAATCTGTGCCTGCTGAACGGCATGTACTGCGACCTGCCGAACCACCCGCAGGCGTTCATCCAGATGCACTGCGGCGTGTTCCAGTTCCCGCGGCCCAGCATGGGGGCGTGGGTCGTGTACGGGCTGGGCACCGAGAACGCGAACCTGCCCGGCTTCATCACGCTGTCGCCGTCCGGCGGCAACGGCGGCCCGGTGAACTACGGCAGCTCGTTCCTCCCGGCCGTGTACCAGGGCACGAAGATCGGCCGCGGCGGGTTCGGCGGCGGCGTGGGCGGCGCGGCCCAGGTCGCCAACCTGAAGAACCCGAAGCAGACCGCCGGGCAGCAGCGCGTCGAACTCGACTTCCTCCAGTCGCTCAACCAGAACGCGCTCGAACAGGTGGGCGAGAACCCCGGCATTGAGGGGCTGATCGGCTCTTACGAACTCGCGTTCCGGATGCAGGCCGAGATGCCCAAGCTGATGGACGTGTCAAAGGAATCCGCCGCGACGCAGCGGCTCTACGGCATCGGGGGCGGTGGGGGCGGCGCGGGCGGGCCGGGCGGCGGGCGCGGCAGCGGCTTCGGCCAGCAGTGTCTGCTCGCGCGGCGGTTCCTCGAAGCCGGCGTCCGGTTCGTCGAGGTGACGATGGGCGGCTGGGACCACCACCGGACGCTCAAGGACTCGCTCACCAACAGTTGCTCCGCTATCGACCAGCCCATCGCCGGGCTGCTGCAAGACCTGAAGAACCGCGACATGCTGAAGGACACGCTCGTGATCTGGGGCGGCGAGTTCGGTCGCACCCCAACCGGTCAAGGCGACGGCCGCGACCACAACTCGCGCGGCTACAGCATGTGGATGGCCGGCGGCGGCACGAAGGGCGGCTTCGCCTACGGTAAGACGGACGACTACGGCTTTGAAGCGGTAGACGGCAAGATGCACGTCCACGACTGGCACGCGACCGTGCTGCACCTGCTCGGCCTGGAACACACGAAGCTGACCTACCGGCACGCCGGCCGCGACATGCGCCTGACCGACGTGAAGGGCAACGTGGTGAAGGACGTGGTGGCGTAGCCCAACCACACATTTTGCCGCGCCCCGGAGTCCGCGGAGGGCAGCGCGCCACCTTAACGCCTGCCAAAGCTGGGGACCCGCGGCCGGGGCTTCTGGTCGTATCGGATTTGCGTTCGGGGCGAACCTGACCTACTGTTCCGGTAGCGAACGGCCGGGCGAGTATTGGTCGCCCGGCCGGGGGCGTGCGTCGGCGCGTTCCGCGCGCCACACCTTTCATCCTCGAAAGGGCAAACTCACCGCGAGGTGAGGGCGCAAAGCCACGGGCCTGTAGTTACCCCACCTAACACGACTACAGGTCGCCTGGTTGCCGAAGGGGTTGGGCGGTGAAAACCTGTCCATCCCTGGGGCGTTTGCCGGTCGCTCACCGGCGGGCGTCCTCCGCGACGCGGAAGCCCGACTTATCACCGGGTCGCCGGCGCACGCCCCGCTATTTCCGCATGATTATCAGCGTCCCCAGCAGCCCACCGACGGCATCCCAGTCCGTGGGCTGCTGGGGACGCCGTCATTCTAGCGCGTCTCGTATCGTGCGGAAACGTGCGTTGCGTCATTTGCCTCATCGTGCCCGATTTCTCCTTCCCACACATCACCCGCACATCACTACTGTGATTGCGCCCAGTAGTGTCGCGGAGTACCCTCACCAACCGATTGCTGATGGCGCTTCGCGTGTTCTCGCGGATCGCCAACAGCCCAAATTGATTCGGTGAGGGGTATTCCAATGCCGAGCATTCGTGAGTTCCACACTGCGGTCGAGAAGCTCGATTCCGGTGACGACCGCATCACCCTCCGAACACCGCTTCGTGCCGAGGCGAGTCAGCCTAATGTCGGCTGGATCACGAAGATCACGTTCACGAACGCTCTGCTCACTGGCGACAGAAGCGGCCGACTCGCAACGATCAAGCGATTCACTTCACCCGTCATCCGCACGCCGAACGGCCTGCGAAGGAAACTCCTCGACCGGCCACAGACAACTGAGAAGGTCACGATCTACTCGGCTCGTACCACCTGCACGACCTCCACGACTTGGAGCTATGTGTGGACATCAGCCGAATCCGTGACAAACGGATTGTCGTTTCGTCCGGCCGACCTGATCCCTCTTCTCCGCGGGTGCGTCGAAACGAACGAAGGCCGACCGCTCGTTGACTGGCTCACGGAAAACACGACCGAGTTCGCCCCATACTTAACGGAAGCAGGGTGGCTACCCGCGACGGAGGACGAGTTCCATTCGGTCAAGCGGCAGAGGGATGCAGAGTTCGCGAAGTCGGCTGAGGACAACGAAATCTTGGTCTTCGACGACGATAACGAAGAAGACGACCCAGACCTTGACCGCTGGCGTTAAGCCGTCTGGAGTTCACCCAGTGTGGTTTGTCACTTTGGGGTGTGGGTGGAGGAGTTTGCGGAGCATGGTGGCGATCCAGTCGAACAGGTAGGTGACGGCCTTCTTCAGCCGCCACGGGTGATTCATCAACGCCTCACGCAGTGGG
>SXHE01000771.1 GCA_005773755.1 Planctomycetia bacterium | reverse complement strand
GTGCCCGCCCTGCTCTTCCTGAATGATCTCCGCGAACCGCATCGCTGTGCCGCTGGGAGAATCTTTCTTGAACCGGTGGTGGCGCTCCACGATCTCCGCGTCGAAGCCCTTGCCTTTCAGCGAGTCGGCCGTGAGCCGAACCAGCTTGAACAGCAGGTTCACGACGAGGCTCATGTTCGGGGCGAACAGCACCGCGGTGGTGTGCGCCGCGGCCTCGATCGCGGCCTTCTGCGCGTCGGTGTGGCCGGTTGTCGCCACAACAATAGGAATCGCGCGGCTCTCGCACACCGGCAGCACGGCCATCGTGCCCGGCGGCGCGGAGAAGTCGATGAGGCAATCGACGCGCAGGCCGACCGGGATGTCGTAGCGGATCGGCACGCCGATCTTGCCGACCCCGGCCAGTTCGCCCGCGTCGGAGCCTTGCAGGGCGTTCGTGGCCGCGTCGATGGCCGCGACCACTTCGAGCTGCGGGTCTTCCTTCGCCAGCGCCACCAGCCGCTGACCCATCCGCCCGCACGCCCCGTTGATCGCAATGTGAGTCTTCATGATCGAGTTCCAAGAATGGCCCGCTGATGACGCAGAGCAGACGCAGATGAGATCAGATTAAGAGGGAGAACAGGTTGTAAACACTGCTTTCTGTCTGATCTGGATTCCATCTGTGTCCGCTCTGCGTCATCAGCGGGCCATTGTGTTGATAGCGTTAATGATAGCCGCCAGGTCGTTCGGCACTTGCACGGCGCGGTTCGCGAACGCCACCGCCTTTACCCCGCGCGTGCCGAGCTTCGCGTCGAAGGTGCTGGCGTCCGCGGAGTGGTACGCGACCGTCTCGTCCGGGTCTTTGAGCAGGTGCCCGGTCAGCACGCACACCACGCGCGCGGCCGTGCCGATGACGCCCTCGCACACGAGTTGGCGAAGCCCCGCCACGCTCGCGGCGCTGGCCGGCTCGCAACCCAACCCGCCCGCGCCGACCTTCGCCTTCGCGTCGAGGATGTCGGCGTCCGGCACCGAGCGCACCACGCCGTTGCACCGGTCGAGCGCGCGGAGCGCCTTCGGCAGGTTCACCGGCCGGTTGATCTCGATCGCGCTCGCGAGCGTGTCCGCCTTGCGCCCGCTCGCGTCGAGCGCCGTGTAGTACGCGTCGATCTTCGCGCGGTCGAACTGCCCGCCGTTCCAGCGCAGCCCGTGCTTCTCGACGAGTTGATAGAAGGTGTCCGCGCCGGCCGCGTTGATGACCGCGAGCCGCGGCACGCGCGCGACCAGCCCGAGTGCGTGCAGTTCGCTGAAGGCTTTGGCGAAGCTGGACACGTTGCCGAGGTTCCCGCCCGGCACCACCACCCAGTCCGGCACCTCCCAACGCAGGGCTTCGAGCACGCGATACATGATCGCCTTCTGCCCTTCGAGGCGGAAGGGGTTCACGCTGTTCACAAGGTAGATGCCGAGTTGCCGGCTCACCTCCTGGACGCGGCGCAGCGCGTCGTCGAAGTCGCCGTCGATCTGCACCGTGAGCGCGCCGTGTTCGAGCGCCTGCGACAGCTTCCCGTAGCTGATCTTGCCGCTGCCGATGAAGACGATGGCCCGCGTGCCGGACGCGGCGGAGTAGATCGCGAGGCTGGCGGACGTGTTCCCGGTGCTGGCGCACGCGGCCCGCGCCGCCCCGGTCAGGCGGGCGTGCGTGAACGCCGCGCACATGCCGTTGTCCTTGAAGCTGCCGCTCGGGTTCATCCCTTCGTACTGGAGGAACAGCCCGCCCGCGTTCAGCCCGACGTATTGTGCGACCGCGTCGGCGCGCTGGCAGAGCGTTTGGCCTTCGCCGATGGTGACGATGGAAGCTTCTGGCGCGAACGGGAGCAGTTCGCGGAACCGCCACACGCCGGAGAAGTCGAGCGGGTTGGTGCGGTTCGCGGCCTTCGTCTCGAAGTGCGCCAGCGACTTCGGAACCGGTAGGCGGTTCCAGTCGTAGGCGACGTCGAGCAGCCCGCCGCAGCGCGGGCACCGGAACGCGGTGTCGAGCAGGTCGGCGGTCCCGCCGCACGCGGGGTCGATGCACTGTTGGAAGACGGTTTCGGCCATACCGCTTTTGTAGCAGGTGAGCGGTTCTGGTCCGGTCACTCTGCGACCGGTTTTCGCCACACCGATGTGCGGAGCGACCGGCCCAGCGTTCAAGTTGCAACACTCACTTCGGCCGTGAGTCGCGACTTTTCCGCCGGGCGCACAACCGTAACAACCGAACTCTTGCTCACTTCCGCTATCCCCGATAGCTTCGGCGCAGAAATAATGCTACCGTTCGTACCGTAGTAACCGGTGTGAGCCGGGCCGCGCGCGGCGCCCCGGTCGGACCCCGTGATGCCGGCCCGTTCCGCCGGTCGATGACACCCATTATGCGGGCGAACCGGTGGGCCGTTCCTGCCCGCTCTGAATGATCCACGAGGGCGCAATGCGCCGCTGGCAACTCCTGACCCGATTCTGGCGCGACCCCCGCCCGCGCGACCGGGATCGGTGCATCCTCGTTGTCGAGCAGCTCGAAGGGCGCGAAGTCCTTTCCCCGATGGTCGTCGCCCCGTTCCCGGTCCAGACAATCGAAGATGTTGGGTACACCTTCAGCGCCAGCGCGTCGTTCTTCGTGAGCGAGAACGGCCAGGGCAACATCGGCCAGAACTACATCGCAACCCTCACCGCGTCCAACGGCGTCCTCTCGGTGGACGCAAACACGGCGTCGAGCCTGAACGTCACCGTGGCGAACAACGGCACCGCGGCCGTGACGCTGACGGGCCAAGTCGAAGACCTGACCAGCCTGCTCATCAGCCCCGGCCTGTCGTTCACCCCGACGAGCTTCTTCAGCGGCGAGGTGTCGGTCGCGGTCACGCTCACTGACCCCAACAGCGGCGAATCGGACACCGGTTCCACGGTCGTGCGGGTGTCGCCGGTCGCGTCGAACGCGTTCGTGGAATTCGATTCGTCCGGCGAGGTGTGGGCACCGGCGTCCGGGTTCGCGTTCAGTCCGGGGTTCGTGACCGTCGTCGACTACGCCGACGCCGACGGCTCCGAGCGCGTCACAGTCGTGTTTCAACTGAACGCTGCCGACCCGACCGGATTTACGCTCTCCGCGAACGGCGTGCCTATTACCCCGGACGAACCGGGCGTGTGGACCGTCAGCGGCGACACCCCGGCCGCGCTCCAGGCGGCGCTCGATTCGCTCGTGCTGACGCCGCCCGCCGGCTTTTCCGGGCGCGCGTTCCTCCTCGCCGACGGCGACGTGCGCGACGAGGCGACGTACACGAGCGCACCGACCACCGAGAGCGACTTCGCCGGATTGGGCTTTACAGGGACCATCGTGCGGTTCTTTCAGGGCACCAGCGTCACCACGCCGCCGGTGTTCGGGCAGGAGGGCGGCACCGTCGACCTCGGCGGCCGGTTCGTCGGCTCGGACCCGGACGAGCTACCCGACGATTCGCACACACTCACGCTGTCGGTGTCGAGTGGTACGCTCGCGCTCAACACCGGCGCTGTGCCGGACGGTGTGACCGCCGCCGGCGACGGCTCGACGGTCATGCTGAGCGGCGAGCTGTACCTCATCAACGAGTTCCTCGCGCTCGCGGGGAGTCTGACGTACACCCCGCCCGACGAGCAGTTCTCCGGCATCGTCCCGCTCACGATCACTCTGGCGAATCAGCCCGGCGAGCCGTTTTCGGAGGGCGGGCCGAGTCAGGGCCAGGGCGGCCCCATGGGGCCGGGTGGCCCCCCGCGTCTCGTGACCGACGCGCCGAACGCGTTCACCGGTGTCGTTTCGCTCTCCGTCGTGCCGGTCGCGGACCACGTGTTCCCGTCGGCCGGCGACGTTTCGACCGCGCAAGACGCGCCCGTCGTTCTTTCGATCGCGCTGTCGGCGCAGGTCGATACCGACGGCTCCGAGTCGGTACTGATCCTGCTCGAAGGCGTGCCGCCGGGGGCGACCTTCAACCGCGGTACGGACCTGGGCAGCGGCCAGTGGGCGCTCGCACCCGCCGATCTGCCGGGCCTGACCTTCACCCCGCCGCCCGGTGCGACCGGCACGTTCGCGCTGGTCGTGAAGGTGATCGTTACCGACTCCGCGCCGGGCCTGCCCTCGGACTCCGCGACCGAAGAGACCGCATTCACCGTGACCGCGACGCCCGCGCCCGTCGTGCCGGTCGATCCGATCGACGACCTGCCGCCCGACGACGAGGAAGAGGACGAGGCGCTCGATGACGACGACCTGACGGGAGCCGACGTCGCGCTCGACGAGACCGATTTCGACGACGAGGAAGAAGACGACGCCGAGGACCGCGAGCCGGCGAAGCCGGAAATCTTCGGCGCGTACGCCGGCGGCTCGACGAGCGACTTCGTGGGTCTGGTGAGCGAGGTCGCCGCGAGCTACGCGCCGCCGACCACGGGTTCGTTCTTCGCGCAGGTCGAGGTCCCGCTGCCGAGCTACGGGGCCGGCGAGAAGCACCCGCTGCCGCCGGTGCTGCCGCTCGACCAGACGCTGCCCGTGGCCGGGTTCTCCGAGTCGGGTGGCGACAGTTTCGCGCTGGTGGACAAGCTGTACCGCGACGCGGCCGTCGGCGGCCCGCCCAGTATGACTGTCACGCTCGCCCCCCACGAAACCCCGACGACCGACGACGGCCCGCGGTCGGCGCTCGCGCTGCTCGGCGTCGCGCCGACCGACGCCGCACCCGCGGCGACCGCGCCCGCACCGGATACGGAAGCACCCGCCGGCGAGTGGCGCGCGTGGGCCGCGGCGTCGGCCATCGTCGGCTCGCTGCTCACGTGGGCCTGGCTGTCGCGCCACCAAAACAACCTGATCACGCGCGCCGTGCGCCGCATCTTCCGCGTGCCGCACCGCCGCCCGACCGAGAGGACCGCATGATCCCCAACGCACCCCGCGCCCCGCACGAGAGCGACGACACCGCCATGAGCGGGCAAGGGCTGGCCTCCACCCCCGCCCCGGCCGAGCTGACCGACCCCGGCGCGCCGACCGACGCGACCATCGTGCGCACGTCGCCGAGCGCGCATACGATCAACGAGAAGCGGGGCGACGGGAACAGCTTCGGCAAGTACGAGCTGCTGGGCGAACTGGCCCGCGGCGGCATGGGCGTTGTGTACCGCGCCCGGCAGCACGGCCTCGACCGGCTCGTCGCGCTCAAGATGATCCTCGGGGCCGGCGACCACGAGGCCGCGCAGCGGTTCCTTCAGGAGGCCCGCGCCGCCGCCGCGCTCGACCACCCGAACGTCGTGCCCATCTACGACACCGGCGAGATCGACGGAAAGCCGTACTTCACGATGGCCCTGATCGACGGCCCGAACCTGCGCGGCTACGCCGACGGTCGCGGCACGCTGCCGATCCCCGAAGTGGTGTCGCTGTTCGCGCAGGTGGTCGAGGGCGTGGCGCACGCGCACAAGCACGGCATCGTTCACCGCGACCTGAAACCGGCCAACGTGCTGATGGACAAGGACGGCCGCCCGCGCGTGACCGACTTCGGGCTGGCGAAGCGGGCCAGCGGTGACACGCAACTCACCGCGACCGGGCAGGTGGTCGGCACGCCGCAGTACATGGCCCCCGAACAGGCTCGCGACAGCAAGGACGTCGGCCCGCCCGCCGACGTGTACTCGCTCGGCGCGATCCTGTACTTCCTACTCGCCGGCCGGCCGCCGTTCCACGGCGAGAGCTTTACCGACCTGCTCATCAAGGTGGTGACGGACGCACCGACGCCGCCGCGCCAGTTGCGCGCGGACGTGCCCGCGGACCTCGAAGAGCTGTGCCTCAGGTGCCTGGCAAAGGCCCCCGGCGCGCGGTTCGCGAACGCCGACGAACTCGGCGCGGCGCTCGTGCCGCTGCTGGCCCAGTACCCCACCTCGACCGCGAGCCGCAGTTCGCCGGTGGTCCGCGTCGGCCTGTCGCGGCCCAGCCTGGGCGGGCTTGTATCGACCGAAGCGGACCTGAGCGTGCCGTCCGCGTCCGGCCCGGCCCTGAGCAACGCGCCGTCGACCGTGAACGTCGCGGCCCCGGCTGTGACCGCGGGCACCAACTGGAAGCTGTTCGCCGGGATCGGCGTGCTCGCGCTGGCGCTGGTCGGGGTCGCCGCGTACATCGCCACCCGCGACGGCAAGAAGGACGTGGCGAAGCAAGACCCGCCGCCGGAAGTCGCGCCGATGCCGCGCACACCCGGAACGCCCGCACCGGTGACTGACAAGTTCGCGTGGCCCGCGCCGAGTCGCGCCGACTTCGGCCTCAAGGTCGATCCGGTCGCGGCCGGCGCGAAGAAGGACGCCGACGGTAAGATGCTGTTCCTCGCCGGCACCAACCTGCAACTGCACCTGACCGCCGAGAGGGACTGCCGCGTGTCGGTGTGGCTGCTCGACCCCAGCGGCATCGAGGAGCGGCTGTTCCCAAACGAGTACGAGCCGGACGACCGGCTGATCGCGGGCCAGTCGCGCGTGGTGCCGGGCAAGACCGGCGGCAAGCTGGAACTCTCGCCGACCGTAGGCGCGGGCATCGAGCGCATCCGCGTGATCGCCACCACCGGCGACGCCCCAACGTTCCCGACCGGGACCAAGAAGGAGCAGTTCACCGTGTACGCGACCGACGCCGACCGCGAGCGGCTCGCGTCCACCGTTCGCGGCGTCGTACTGAAGAAGCCCGACGAGCCGAACGCGCCGACCACGGTGGCCGAAGCCGACCTGCGGTTCCGGGTTCAGAAGTGAGCTGGCGAACGGCCGGTGTAAGCCGGCCGGTGAGAGCGTAGACGAAGAACCGGCCGGCTTACAACGGCCGTTCGCCTTGACTGCATG
>SXHE01000770.1 GCA_005773755.1 Planctomycetia bacterium | reverse complement strand
GATTGTCCCTCTCCCTCGCGGTCGCGGCTCGTTGGCCTTTACACTTGGCGGTCGCAGCGCGGTCGTGGATAATCGCCCGCATGAACCTCTTTCGTACACTGCTCGCGTGCTTCCTCCTACTTGCCGGTTCGCACCTCCGCGCCGCGGACCCGGCGGTCGTTGTCGCACTCGGCGATTCCATCACGCGCGGCGAGCGCGCCGGCGTGAAGGCAAACGAAACCTTCGCGGCGCTCCTCGAAGCACAAAGCAAGAACAAGGCGAAGGTGCTGAACGCGGGCGTCGGCGGCGAGCGCACCGACGGCGCGCTCGCCAGACTCGACAAGGCCGTTCTCGCCCACAAGCCCGCGGTTGTGCTCGTCATGTACGGCACCAACGACAGCTACGTCGATGTGGGTAAGAAGGAGCCACGGTTGACGGTCGCACAGTACCGCGAGAACCTCGCGAAGCTCGTGGACGCGATCCGCAAGGCCGGCGGCGAACCGGTTCTGATGACCGAACCGCGGTGGGCACCGGACGCGAAGAACGGCGTCGGCGAGAACCCGAACGTGAGGCTGGAGCTGTACGTCGAAGCGTGCCGCGAGGTAGCAAAGGACAAGAAGACGAAGCTCGTCGATCACTACGCACACTGGAAGAAGGCGGAGGCGGGGGGCACGAAGGTCCGCGACTGGACGACCGACGGCTGCCACCCCAACCCGCGCGGCCACCGCGAACTGGCCGACCTGATCCTCCCCGTTCTGCTCGACGCCCTCGCGTCCGAGAAGCCAAAGAAGTAACTCCACGGAAGGCCACACATGGCGGACATCGCGCAGCAGGCAGTCGATCTGATCGCGGCGAACACGGTCGTCGGCCTCGGCACCGGTCGTGCCGCGACCGCGTTCATACACGCGCTGGGCGAGCGCGTTCGCTCGGGGCTGCAGATTCGCGGCATCCCCACCTCGGACGCGAGCGCGACCCTCGCCCGGCACCTCGGCATCCCGCTCGTTACCTTCGACGATGTCGAAGCGATTGATGTGTGCGTGGACGGTGCGGAC
Organism: Planctomycetia bacterium; assembly: GCA_005773755.1. Classification (GTDB taxonomy): domain Bacteria; phylum Planctomycetota; class Planctomycetia; order Gemmatales; family Gemmataceae; genus Gemmata. The sequence continues at coordinate 6,505 of SXHE01000770.1, read as the reverse complement.
GAGGTGGACCCCGCGGGCGACCTCATCAAGGGTTACGGCGGCGCGCTCCTGCGCGAGAAGATCGTTGCGGCGTTCTCGCGAAAACTGGTGATCCTGGTCGGCTCGGAAAAGATCGTCCCGGCGCTCGGCTCGCGCGGCATCCTGCCGGTCGAGGTGATCCCGTTCGCGCTGACCCCGGCGCGGCGACAGATCGCGGCGCTCGGCTTCGACCCGGTTCTGCGCGCGAAGGACGGCAAGCCCTACGTCACCGACAACGGGAACTACATTCTGGACTGCAAGACGGGGCCGTTGACGGACGCCGCGGCGACCGACCTCGCGCTGCACGCGATCCCCGGCGTCGCCGGGACCGGCCTGTTCATCAAGCGGGCGCACACGGTCATGGTCCAGGAAGGCGAAAACGTCGAGGTGCGCCGCGGTAGCGCTTGACAGTTCTCCAACCGGTTCGGTCGGTCTTGACCCCGCGGCCCGTCGTGGTATGCGGGCGGCACTCACACACTGTGCCGGGCTATTTGGAGAACGCCTCATGCGCCGCGCCGCATTCGCCGTGCTGGTCGTCGCCCTGTTCGCGCCACACGTCGCGGCCCAGAACCCGCCGTATCGCGCCGTCGTGTCCGACCCGGAGGTGAAGCTCCGGGCCGGACCGAGTGACGCCTTTCCCGACACCGGGACGCTGGCCCGCGGTACGGTCGTCATCGTGGAAAAGGAGGAGTCGGGCGGGTGGCTCGCGGTGTCGGCCCCCTACGGTTCGGTCAGTTGGATCGCGACGCAGTTCATCGAAGACCCGGCCCCGGACAAGCCGACGCCGAAGAACGTGCTCGTTCACGCCGAAGACGAGGTCACGCTCGCGGCCGGCAAAGCCGGGTTACAGCAGCCGCTCGACATCCGCCGCGTGAAGGTACCCAACGGCACCGGGCTGCTGCTCTTGGGGCCGAAGGTGACGTTCGCCGGGAAGACGTGGTACCCGGTCGCTCCGCCGGCCGGTGACGTGCGCTACCTTCCGCGCACCGCGATCCAGTTCGAGAAGCCGGCCCCGAACAACTTCGTCGTCCGGGTGAACGATACCCCGACGCCGGTTCCGCCTGCGGTCGCGCCGCCGGGTCCGGGTGCCGCGCCGATTGCCACGATACCGAGCGGCGGCGGACCGACCCCGGCGGGCGGCGTCACTTCCGGCAAGCCGGCGGTGAACCACCCGCTGTGGCAGCAGGCCGAAGCCGCCGAGCGCGAGGGCCGGCTCGCGGAGGCGGAGAAGGCGTACTTCGATCTGGCCGCGCTGATGAACGGTGCCGGCGGCGACCACGACATCGCGAACCTGTGCTACACCCGCATCCACTCGCTGCGCGAGAAGAAGCGCAACGCCGGCGGCGCGACGCGCCCGCTGGACACGCGGCCCGCGCCGCCGAAGGACGACCGCGGGGTGCGGCCCGGCACGCCGGTCGCGCTGCCCCCGGCCGTGGGCAAGAACGACGCGCCCGACGCGCCCGCGGCCGACAAGCCGCAGTGGACCGGGGCCGGCACGCTGCGCCGGTCCGCACTAACGCCGGACGGCACCGGGAAGCCGGCCTATGCGCTGGAGACCGCACCCGGCGTGGTGAAGGTGTACGTGGTCGGCGGGCCGGGTGTGGAGTTGGAGAAGTACCTGGGCAAGCGCGTGGACGTGTACGGTACGCCGACCCGCGGCACGCTCTCCAAGCCATACGTAGTCGCTGCGAGCGTTGAGGCCGCGCAGTAAGGGAAGCGAAGCCCCCTCACCCGCCGCTTGCAAAGCCAAGCGGCGACCTCTTCCCGCAAAGCCGGGGCGAGGTCATACAGCGCGCGTCCGTGTTGCTGTGCGGCGCGTGTGGCTGGTGAGGAGCAGGGTGTATGACCTCGCCCCGGCTTTGCGAGGAGAGGTCGCCGGCCGCTTTGGGCCGGCGGGTGAGGGGCAATTACTTCTTCTTCACCAGCGGGACGTACAGCTCCGGTACGCCGAGCTTCTTCGCGTCGGCGTTCAGTTTGGCGAGGTCGCCGCTCACGACGCCGTCGAGTTGTTTCAGCAGGCCGGCCAGTTCGCCGCGCAGTTCGGCGGCCAAACGCTCCTGCTCCGCGGTCGGCTTGCCGTCGGTGTCCGTGAGGTTCGCCAGCAGCCAGGTGAACTGCGAGTAGAGCATCGCCCCGCCCTTCGCGGCGAAGATGTCGTAGCCGATCTTGGCCTTCGGGTTGTGCAACTTCTCCTCGACGGCGTCCAACTTCTTCCCCAGCGCCTCGGTGCCTTTCAGCAGCGGCTTCGCGTCGTCACGGTCTTTGAGAATGTCTTTGCGCAGGTCGATCTGCTTCTTGATCGCGCGTACTCGCAGCACGGCTTCCGACAGCTCCGTGATGCTGTCGCGCACGCGCAGCGCGAGCTCCTGTTGTGACGCCAGACCAGTAACGGCGGCCTCTTCGGGCAGCACGCCGCCGCCGGCCTCGATCTTGACGCGCTCGTTGGGCGCGAGCGCCTTCGCGGCGCGGTCGAGCCAGCGCGGGTCGGCACTCACGCGCACCTCCTGTGTGAGCTTCTGCGTGCCGACTGTGAGGCGAACCGTGTAAGTGCCGGGCGCGACCGGGACGCGCGAGCCGGGCGCGCCCATGTCCGCGTGCGCGCCGGGAATCGTGCTCGCGCCGTCGTGGGTCAGGTCCCACACGAACCGGTTCAGACCCGATTTCGGCTCCAGTTTGCGCTTCGGCGGACCATCTTCGTCGTCCTCACGCTTGGAAGACTCGGAGGGCTTACGCCCCCCGCTCGCCGAGGCGATTGGGGTCCCCTTCGCGTCCAGAATCTCGATCTTGGCTTCGCCCTTGAAGTCAGGAGGGAGCTGATACCAAACGACCGCGCCGGTGTCGGGGTTGTCGCCGCTGGTGCCGGACTGGAACTCGCGCGTCGGCCCGCCCCACGTCGTGTACCACCGCGTTGCCGGCTTCACCGCGAACAGGTGCGCCGGCTTCTTCTTGATCGCGGGCGTGGTGTCGCGGATCGGCGTCAGGTCGTCGAGAATCCAGATCGCGCGACCGTGCGTGCCGACGATCAGGTCGTTGTCTTTGACGACAAGGTCGTGAACTGGGACCGTGGGCAGGTTGAGTTGCAGGCTCGTCCACGTCTTGCCCGCGTCGCGCGAGAGCATGACGCCGCGCTCGGTGCCGAGGTACAGCAGCCCCTTCACGGTTGGGTCTTCGCGCAGCACCTTCGCGTGCGTGCCGGCGTCGAGGCCGTCGGTGATCTTCGTCCACGATTTGCCGAAGTCGCTCGTCTTCCAGACGTGCGGCCGGTAGTCGTCCATGCGGTGGTTGTCCACGACGAGGTACGCGGTGCCGGCCGCGTGCGGGCTGGCCTCGATACAAGTGACGGTGCCCCAGTCCGGCAGGTCGGTCACGTTTGCGGTCACGTTCGCCCACGTCTTGCCGTCGTCCTTCGAGATGTGAACGAGGCCGTCGTCGGTGCCGGCCCATAGCAAGCCCTTTTGCAGCGGCGATTCGGCGAGCGCGAAGATGGTGCAGTACACCTCGGCACCGGTATTGTCGCCGGTGATCGGCCCGCCGCTCCACTGCTGCTTCTGCTTGTCGTTGCGGGTCAGGTCGCCCGTGATCTTGTCCCACGTCTTGCCGCCGTCGTGGGTGCGGAACAGCACGTTGGCCGCGTGATAGACGGTCTTTGGGTTGTGCTTAGAAATCAGGATCGGCGCGGTCCACTGGAACCGGTACTTCATCTTCGCCGGGTCGATGCCGCTGGGGTTAATCTGGTTGATGGTGATGTTCCGCGCCTGCCCGGTCTTGTGGTCGTAGCGGGTCATGATGCCGCCGTACTCGCCGGCATACACGATGTCCGGGTCGGTCGGGTCGGCGAAGGCGTAGCCCGCTTCGCCGCCGCCAACCTGATGCCAGTCGCCCAATCCGATGCCGCCGGTTTTCAGCGACCGGCTCGGCCCACTCGCGCTTCCGAGGTCTTGCATGCACGCCATGACGCGATACGGCGTGCGTGTGTCCGCACTCACATGGTAGCACTGCGAGATCGACAGCGCGGGCGTGGCCCACGTCTTCCCGCCGTCGGTGGTAATCGCAACGCCGGCGTCGTGGGCGTCGATCATCCGGTTCGGGTTCTTGGGGTCGATCCAGATGTCGTGGTGGTCGCTGTGGAGTTCCTTCGCGATGGTGCCGAACGACTTCCCGCCGTCGGTGCTCTTGAGGAGTGGAACCTGTGGCGCGAACACGGTGTCCGCGTTCGTCGGGTGAACGGTGAGCGTAGTGAAGTACCACGCGCGCTGGCGCAGCGGGCGCGTGTCGTTGACGAGGCTCCAGTTCTCGCCCCCGTCGTCGGTGCGGAACAGCCCGCCCTTCTCGGCTTCAATGATCGCGTACACGCGCTGCCCGTTCGACGGCGCGACCGCGACCCCGACCCGGCCCCAGATGCCTTCGGGAAGCCCATTCTTCTCCTTGCTCTTCGGCGTCTTGAGCGATTCCCAGGTGTCGCCGCTGTCGCGCGAGACGAACAGGTCGGAGCCGGGGCCGCCGCTGGTGTGTTCCCACGGGCGGCGGCGGGTCTGCCAGAACCCGGCGAACACCACACGCGGGTTCGTGGGATCAATCACCACGTCGCTCGCGCCGGTCTCGTCGTTCTTGAAGCACACGCGGTCCCACGTCTTGCCGCCGTCCTTCGTGCGGTAGACGCCGCGCTCGCTGTTCGGGCCGAACGCGTGACCCAGCACCGCGGCGAAGCAGACGTCCGGGTTCTTGGGGTGAATTGCGACCGTGCCGATCTGCCCGACCTGCTTCCACACGTGCTTCCACGTCTTGCCCGCGTCGGTGCTCTTGAAGAGGCCCGCGCCCGGTGACACGTTGCCGCGAATGTTGGCCTCGCCGGTGCCGACATACACGACGTTAGCATCGCTGGGCGCGACCGCAATGCTGCCGATGCTGCTGGTGGGTTGGTCGTCGAAGATGGGCTTCCACGTCAGCCCGCCGTCGGCGGACTTCCAGACGCCGCCCGAAGCGGTGGCCGCATAGTAAGTGAGCGGATCGCCCGACACGCCGCAGGCGCGAGCGACGCGCCCGCCGGCGAACGGCCCCACCAACCGGTACTTCGCCGCCGCGAACTCCTTCTCTTGCGCCGGGGCGAGCGGTGGGCGTAAGCCTCCCGATACGATTGCGATCAGCAGCACGAGAACGACGCGGCTCATGGGTGCGGCTCATGACGGTGAAAAGATGGCTCAGATTGCCCATCTTAAACAGCGGGTGGGCTATTCCAACTGCCCAAGCTACCCATAATGGTGCGATTCTCTGAACCCGCGCCGTTATCACCGGCGCGGCGAACGTGAGCTACGGTATCTTCTGCTGTCACCTCATTCGGGTGCTCGCATGGCTAAAACCTCACCCCCGCCGCGCCACCTCAGCGAAGAAGAGACGCGGATCACGCCCTCGCCGCCGCCGCCCGCAGGCCCGTCCCCGGCCCGGCAGCCGCGCGCGGTCGTGCCCGGCTTCGACATCCTCGACGAACTCGGCCGCGGCGGGATGGGGATCGTGTACCGCGCGAAGCAACACGGCCTGAACCGCGTCATCGCGCTGAAGATGCTCCTCGTCCACGGCCGGCTGCACGAGTCGGACCGGCTCCGGTTCCTGACCGAGGCCGAAGCGGTCGCGGCGATCAAGCACCCGAACGTGGTGCAGGTGTACGAGTTCGGCGACGCGGACGGGAACCCGTACCTCGCGATGGAGTACGTGAACGGCGGCTCGCTCTCGGCGCTGCTAAACGCGCACGGCGCGCTGTCGGTCGCGCGGGCCGCGGCGATGGTGGAACAGATCGCGCGCGGGGTGCAGGCCGCTCACGATCAAGGCATCGTTCACCGCGACCTGAAACCGGCGAACATCCTCCTCGCGCGAACCGAGGAACGCGCGACTTCGCAGAGCCCGGGATTAGGTGCCCCGACGCCGAAGGTGTCCGACTTCGGCATCGCGAAGCGCGGCGGCGCGGTCGATCTGACGCTGACCGGGGTGGCGATGGGCACCCCGGCGTACATGTCGCCCGAACAAGCCCGCGGACAGGCCAAGTTCGTAGGCCCCGGCGCGGACGTGTATGCCCTCGGCGTGATCCTGTACGAGTGCCTCACGGGGCGCGTCCCGTTCGACAGCGCGGACTCGATGGAGTTGCTCCAGCGCGTCGCCCGCGACGACCCGCCGGCGCTGCGGGTCGCCGCGCCCGGGGTGCCCGCGGACCTCGAACTCATCTGCCTGAAGTGCCTCCAGAAGTGGCCGCACGAGCGGGACCCGACCGCGGCGGCGCTGGCCGACGACCTCGTGCGGTTCCTCGCGGGCGACCCGGTCAGCGTGCGCCCGCCCGGCCGGTTGGAGAGCGCCGCGAAGTGGGTGCGCCGGTACCCGACCCGCGCCGCCCTCTACGGCCTGACCGCACTGGCCGCGGTTCTGGGCGGACTGACCGGCGGCGCGCTCACCCTCTGGCGCGCCGCCGAGGACGCGCGCGGCCGCGCCGTCGTCGCGCAGG
>SXHE01000076.1 GCA_005773755.1 Planctomycetia bacterium | reverse complement strand
GACAGGATGAACAGGATGAATACAGGATGGAGAGTTGAAAACACGCCCCTCTTCATCTCGGTGCATCCTGTTCATCCTGTCAAAACTCTTCTGCCTTCTCCGTATGATGCCCACCATGCTCAACACCTTCACAACCCAGATCGACGTTTCTTCCGAACCCCTCGCCTCCGTGCAAGCCGACTGGCTCGCGGTCGGGGTGTGGGCCGACGAGCCGTACACCGGGCCCGCGGCCGATCTCGTTGCGCGGCTGCGCGAGAGCGGCGACCTGACCGCGAAGCACCTCGAACTGGTGCCCGTGCTGAACCCCGTTGGCGTCGCGGCCAAGAGGCTGCTGTTCGTCGGCCTCGGCAACCGCGCCGACGCGAAGCGGGCCACGCTCCACGAGGCGGCCTCGGCCGCGGCGCGGCACATCAGCGGCAAGAAGGTCGGCACGGTCGCGTTCGCGGTGCCGGACCCGGCGTTCACGCTGGCCGTGGGCGTCGGGCTGGTGCAGGGCATTCAAGGGCCGGGCATCCGCAAGACGACGCCGACACGGTTCGCCCCGGACCGCATCGTACTCCTGAACGCGAACGCCGCCGACCTGCCGCGCGTCCGGGCTGAGGCCCGCGCGCTGTGGCTGGCTCGCGAGCTGGTGAACGCGCCGCCGTGCGACCTGTACCCGGAGTCGTTCGCGGTCGCCGCCTCCGATGCCGGCCGCGCGACCGGCTTCAGTGTGGAAGTGTGGGACGAGTCGCGGATCGCCGCCGAACGGATGGGTTCGCTGCTCGCGGTGGCGAAGGGTTCGACGCGCCCCGCGCGGCTCGCGATCCTGCGGTACACGGGCAACCCCGGCGGGCCGGTGCTGGGGCTGGTGGGGAAGGGCGTCACGTTCGACAGCGGCGGCCTGTCGCTGAAGCCGACCGACGGCATGGTGGACATGAAGTGCGACATGGCCGGGGCCGCGGCGGTACTGGCGGGTACGCAGGCGGTCGCGGAGCTGAAGCTGCCGGTGAACGTGCTCGGCGTGCTTGCGCTCGTCGAGAACATGCCCAGCGGCACCGCGGTGATGCTGGGCGACGTTCTGACCGCGCGCAACGGCAAGACGATTGAGGTTCTGAACACCGACGCCGAAGGGCGGCTGATCCTCGCGGACGCGCTCTGCTTCGCCGCGGAGCAGACCGACCGGCTGGTCGATTTCGCCACGCTCACCGGCGCGTGTCTGATCGCGCTCGGCACCGAAACGAGTGGGCTGATGACCAACGACGACGGCTGGGGCGACGCGATCCTGGCCGCAGTCGGGCGCGCCGGCGAGCGGGCCTGGAAGCTGCCGATGGACGCGAGCTACGACGGCCTCATCAAGAGCAAGGTCGCGGACATGCGCAACACCGGCGGCGGGCGCTGGGGCGGGGCCATCGCTGGCGGCAAGTTCCTCCAGCAGTTCGTCGGCACCGCGAAGTGGGTCCACCTCGACATCGCCGGCCCCGCGTTCGCCGAGGGCGAGACCGCCGCGCTCGACGCCGGCGGCACCGGCTGCATGGTCCGCGCGATCGTGGAAATGGCGAAGGGGTTCGGGGCGTGACGCCACGCGAGCCTTCGGTTCGCGGCCAACTGAGCTTCCCTTCCACTTCACACCTGTGTACCTTCCGCCCTCCCAGTCGCAGAGGGCGTTCCCATTCCGACCGTAATTGTGGCCCCGGCGCTGGCGCGGTGGCTCGCGCCCGAACCGGGCGCGGGTACCGGCGAGCGCGCGTTCGCCGTTGAGGGTGCGACCGTCCGCGCGGTGCTCGACGCACTGTTCGCGCGCGCCCCACTGTTGCGCGGCTACGTCTGCGACGAGCGCGGGGCGCTGCGGCACCACGTCGTCGCGTTCGTCGATGGCGTTGCGGTGCAGGACAAAACGGCGCTGTCGGAACCCGTTCCCGCGGGCGGCGAAGTCCACATTTTTCAGGCACTCTCTGGGGGTTGAGTCATGGCCGACCGGTTGCTCGTTTCGACCCGCAAGGGGCTGTTCACCGTTGCCCGCGGCGCGGCCGGCTGGCGCGTGGCGCGCGTTTCCTTCCTCGCGGAGAACGTCACGCTCGCGCACGCCGACCCGCGCGACGGCGGCTGGTTCGCGGCTCTGAACCTGGGGCACTTCGGCGTGAAGCTCAAGTTCTCGCCGGACGCAGGCGCGACGTGGGAGGAGCGGGCCACCCCCGCGTACCCGGACGGCGCGACGTTCGCCGTGGCCGACGGCAAGCCGCCCGCGCCCGCGACCCTTAAACTGATTTGGGCGCTTGAGAGCGGCGGCACAGACCAACCGGGCCGCTTGTGGTGCGGCACGCTACCCGGCGGGCTGTTCCGCTCCGACGACGGCGGCAAGAATTGGGAACTGGTGCGCGGCCTCTGGGACCGGCCGGAGCGCGCCGGCTGGTTCGGCGGCGGTGCGGACCAACCCGGCAGTCACTCGCTGTGTCGCGACCCTCGCAGTTCACGCACGCTGCGCCTCGCGGTCTCGACCGGTGGCGTGTGGACCACCGAGGACGACGGCGCGACGTGGGAACTCGACGGCAAGGGCATCTTCGCCGACTACATGCCGCCGGATCGGAAGTTCGATCAGAACGTGCAGGACGTTCACATGATGGTGCAGTGCCGCGCCGCGCCCGACCACATTTGGGTACAGCACCACAACGGCGTGTTCCGCTCCGCGGACGCGGGGCGCACATTCGACGTGGTGCCGAACGTCGCGCCGTCGGTGTTCGGGTTCGCGGTGGCCGTTCACCCGCGCGACCCGCGAACCGCGTGGTTCGTCCCCGCGATCAAGGACGAGCGCCGCGTGCCGGTCGATGGCAAGGTGGTGGTGAGCCGCACGCGCGACGGCGGCGAAACCCTCGAGGTGCTGCGCAACGGGCTGCCACAGGAACACGCTTACGACTTGGTGTACCGGCACGCGCTCGCCGTGGACGACAGCGGCGACCGGCTGGCGGTCGGCTCCACAACCGGCGGGCTGTGGGTGAGCGAGGATCAGGGCGACTCGTGGAAACAGCTTGAGGCGCGGCTGCCGCCGGTGCACGCGGTGACTTTTGTGTAAGCGAGCGGCGCGGTGTCAGCCCGCCGGTAGTTCCGCCACTCGCAAAGGCTATGCGGGTCTGAGTTGT
>SXHE01000769.1 GCA_005773755.1 Planctomycetia bacterium | reverse complement strand
GTGGCCGCGCGTGCCGGCCGACGTGCCCGGTCGGGTGGCCCCGCTCGCGGTGGCGTTCCTCGTGCCGGCCGCGGCGTTCGGCGCGTGGGACCTGCTGGCCCGGTTCCGCCTCGCCGCACTCGGCTCCGTGGTCGCCGCGGTCGGGTTGCTCCTCGTCGGCTGGGCCGACGGGCCGGGCGAGCCGCTCGCGCGCGGGCTGCGGGTCCGCGCCGAACCGCTCGTCATCGGCTTCTCGCCCGACCAGCAGCAACTGCTCGCGGCCATCGAGCGCCACACCACGACCGACGCTCGCATCCTCTGGGACGACGCGGAGTCGCGCCTCGACGGCAACTGGTCGGCGCTGCTGCCGCTCTACACGAACCGCGTGTTCATGGGCGGGCTGGACGTGGACGCGGAGATCGAACACGGCTACTGCTCGCTGACCGACGCGCGGCTCAACGGCCGCCCGCTGGCGGACTGGACCGACGCGGAGCTGACCGCGTACTGCCGGTGGTACAACGTGGGCTGGGTGGTGTGTCGCGGCGGGGACACCGCGGAGCGCTGGGCGCGCTACCCCGTGGCGAAGGCGGTCGCGCGGCTGACCGAGGGCGGCAAGCCGGTGACGCTGTTCGCCATCGACCGGCCGCACTCGTTCGTACTCAGCGGCACCGCGACCTGGGTCTCCGCGGACGCGAAGCGGATCGTGCTGACCGACGTAGCCCCCAACGCGGAGGGCAACATCGACCTGAGCCTGCACGCCTTCGAGGGGCTGCGGGTGTACCCCAGCTACGTGCAACTGGAAACGATCAAGGACACCGCCGACCCGATCGGCCACATCCGCCTCCGCACCCCCGGCCCCGTGCCAAGAGTGACGCTCGTGTGGGAGCACCCGTAGCGCTACGAAGCGCTACGAAGGTTGCTACTCCGTGACTCATCGGCTACCGTTAGTTATCCCTCGGTTGTCCACACGGAGCGTGCGACGTGCCAAAGCCTGCGACCTCGCCTTTCAGTGAAATCTTGAAGGGTAACGTCAAGAACGAGCTTCAGGAACTGGACGCTCCCGTTCACCGTTGGTGGCGATTCGTTCTCGCGTACCCGCCACACCTCGTATCGCAATACTTGGAAGAGTTCGGCTGCGAAGGCCCCAAGTGCGTCGTCTTCGATCCGTTCAGCGGCACGGGCACCACGCTCGTGGAAGCCAAGCGCCGGGGGTGTCACGCGGTCGGAATGGAAGCGCTCGATTTCTGCCACCTCGCATCTACGGTCAAGACGACATGGGACACCCCCATTGCGACTCTTGAGACCGCCGCAGAAGAACTACTTGAGAAGATCGCGAGCGACTTCGCGAGATACGGCTTCTTCAGCGCGGGCGGTTCGCTCTTTGAGACGCACCGGAACGCGGCGCGACCGGTCGCGTGCGCGCTCGCGCTCCCGGCCGCGCAAGAGAAGTTGCTCGGCAAGGGCTACATCTCTCCACGGCCGTTGCAGAAGTTACTTGTCATTCAGCAACACGTTTTGGCCCTTCCGCCCGGTCCTGTTGCGGACTTTTTCCGGTTCGCTCTCGGCAGCGCCGCGATCCCGTCGTCGAATGTGGGATTCGGCCCGGAGATATACCGGAAGAAGGCGAAAGCGGACGAGGACGTTTGGGCGTGCTTCACCGACCAAGTCGAGATGATGCTGACGGACCTCCGGGACGTGCAGACGCGGCCCTATGGCCCGTCCCGCGTGCATCACTGTGACTCGCGCGACCTGACCTCACTGGGGAAGTTGAAGATCGATGCCGTCATCACTTCGCCCCCGTACCCGAACGAGAAGAACTACGGGCGGATCACGCGCATCGAGAACCTGATTACGAACTGCATCCAGGACGGTGCGGACCTGAAGCGCCTGAAGAAACGGTTGCTTCGCAGCAACAGCCAGAACATGTATCAGGGTGACGAGGACGACCTGTTCGTGACGAAGTTCGCGAGCGTTCAGAAGGTGGCCGACGAGATCGAACAGCGCCGCCTCGACCTCGGCAAAACGTCAGGCTGGGAGCGGATGTACGCGAAGGTGACGCGGCACTACTTCGGTGGCATGTACCGCCACCTGCTGACGCTGAAGCCGCTGTTGAATCGCGGCGCGCGGTGCGCGTACGTGGTGGGCGATCAGATGTCGTTCCTGATGGTTCACATCAGGACCGGCGAACTGCTCGCGGAACTCGCCGACGAAATCGGCTTCAAGGTGGAGAAGATCGACCTGTGGCGCGAGCGCTGGGCCACCGCATCGAAGGTGACCATTCGCGAAGAGGTCGTAGTGCTGCAGAACCGGTGAACGGGATCAACTCTTTTGCTTCGGCAGCTTCAAGCTCTTCTTTTTCAGCTTCAGTCCCGGAATCTCCGGCGTCAGTTTGTACACCTTCTTGCTCGCCTCCGTGAGGCTCGTGAGTTCGTCTGCCTTCTCTTTGTCCACCGGTTGAAATTCGACGACATAAACCTCCGAATCCCCCACCAGTTTCGCAGCCATCGGGACGATCTTGGCTTGCGTTACGCCGTTCATCCGTGCAATTGCCTGCACCTGACTTATGATTTGGTCTTCCAGAATGTCATCACGGTCCATCTTCGCCTCGCACGTTACGAGCAGTTCTCGCGTCGATGGTGGCAGCCCTTGCATCGCCAAGAACAGCCCGTCGATTTCGGCTCCCTTCTGCTTCAGAGACATCTGTAGAAGATCGAGTTGGGTGATCTCCAGCGTTGAGCAAAGTGCGAGATGCGTTTCAATCACCCGGAGGCGCACCAATACCTGCATCAGCCAAGACTCGTCCTTCCGCACCAGTTTCTTCGAGGCAAACGGCAAGCTGATGCTTTCGATCTTGTGGGTCTCTTCAGCGATCTGAGCGTTGTAATCGAACGTTCGGAACTCGAACGGTTCCGTCTGCCCATCCTTGTACCGAACGAACTGAAAACAGCCCCCGTCCCCGGTGTACTGCTTCGCGTAGAACCGCTTGCTCTTTAGCAACTCCGGCCAATTCTTGTTGGCTCTATTCTTGTTCCGAATGAAGTCCTTGAAGAAGTTCGCCACATTTCGGTCGCTGACTGGTTTTGATCCGACGTTGCTGAGGTTGTACGCCGCGATCGCGTTGCTCACCATCGTCAGGGTCACGACCGATTCCCGGAGTTGCTGCGCCTGATCGTCCCATAGCTCCCGAAAAATAGATTCGATGATTGTGCGCTTCGGCAACCGTTTCTGCGAAGCGGATGTGGGTTCGGGCGGCATCGGCGCTCCTCAAGTAGGCTTCACAGCCCCTTCATCAGTTCCGACAGGGAGATGCCGAATGCCTGCGCGATGGCCTCGATGTTGCGCAGAGAGACGTTCCGCTTGCCGCGCTCGATGCCGCTGATGTAGGTGCGGTCCAACTCGCACGCGGCAGCGAACGCTTCTTGCGAGAGTTCGCGCGCGAGTCGCAGAGCGCGAACGCGCTCGCCGAACCGGGCTGCGACATCAGGGTTGCGGGGCATTTCCAGACGGTAAGCCGATATGGACGATGAGTCTATGGACGATAAGTCACGTCACCTCTTTCGACTGGCGCGGGAAGATTCATTCCTCCTGATGTCAACACCTTAGGTGCGGTCCGCACTTCGCCCCTTCGCGCGGCGGCCGCGCATCCGCTACAATGCGGACGCACGCACCACACAGGCGCTGTCGAGCCGGCCGGGTCGCGAACGGACCCGGACGCGGAACCGGTGCCGCCACGGAGACCCCGTCCCATGCCCAGCCCGTTCCCCGGTATGGACCCGTACCTCGAAACCCCCAAGCTGTGGCCCGCGTTCCAGCACCAGTTGCTCGCGTGCCTGTACCAGATTCTGCTCCCCGGACTCGTGGACCGCTACCGCGCCCGCGTCGGCACACGCAGCTACGTGTCCGAGACGCCGCTGTTCACGTCCATCATCCGCGAGCAGTTCTCCGAAGAGTTCATCGAGATCCGCAACCGCACCGACGGCAAGCTGGTCACACTGCTCGAAGTCGTCAGCCCCGCGAACAAGACCACCACGGCCGGGCGGCAGGCGTACCTCGACGCGCGACAGGTCGCGGTGGCGCAGAAGGCCGGCATCGTCGAGATCGACCTCGTGATGCAGGGTAAGCCGACGCTGACGTACTCGCGCGACGGGCTGCCGGAGTACGACTACGCCGTGACCGTGACGCGCAGCAACGCCCCCGACCGCTACGAGATTTACACGGCCACGCTTCAGAAGCGGCTGCCGAAGTTCAAGCTGCCGCTGGCGGCCGACGACCGCGACGCGCTGCTCGACTTGCAAGCGGCGCTCGCCCGCGCCTACGACTTGGGCACCTTCGCGAGCCAGATCGACTACACGGGCGGGCCGCACCCCGACGTGCCGTTCACTTCCGAGTACAAGACGTGGACCGACGACCTGCTCAAGCAGATGAAGCTGCGGTAGCGTGGCGCGGGGCCACCACATCGCTTTGCGCTGCTGACGCAAGGGAGCGGGGCCGGTTGCTCGCTCTCTGGCGTCAGCGGCTTGTATATAGAGAGACGCGACACCGTTCCTGAATACACCCTGACACCGAAAGGCGGGCCGACGCGCGATGACGCCCACCGGAACGCACGGCGACACACCTTCGGTTGCGGGCACGGTGCGCCGCGTCCGGTTCGTGACAGAAGCGGGCGCGGGTGACGAGGTGCTCGCGGAGTTCGTCGACCCCGCGCCGCGCCGGGCCGTGTGCCGCGCGCCGGGCACCGCGCCGGAACCCGGCGACGGCATCGACGTTCTGACCGCGCCCGGCAGCGCCGGCGACGATCCGATGCTGAGCGCGGGGCCGGCGCAGTGGGTCGCGGACGGGTCGAGCGCGACGCCGACGGTCGTGACCGTTCACGGCGCGCAAGTGGTGTGGACGCCGGCGCGGGCCGCGATCCTGGCCCCGGCGGACCGGACCGAGCCGTTCCTCCGCGCGCTCGTCGAGTTCTGCTACTTCGAAGCGCAGTTGCGGGCGCTCGAAGCGGAAACGGCCGCCGCGTGGCCGCTGCTCGACGCCGACAGCGCCCTCTCGCGCACGGTTACGACTCACGATCCCGACCGATTCGAGGACGTGACCGCGCGCGCCGCGCAGGCGCTCGACCGCCGGGTGCGGCTCGCGCGCATCGTACCGTACCTGTACCAGCCGCGCCCGCACCTGCCGCCGCTCGCGAACCAACTGATCGACCGGCTGCGCGAGCGCGCCCACATCGAGAACCGGCACGAAGCGCTCGCGGCCCAACTCGACGTGTTCGACCGCGTGTACGAGATGACCAGTCAGCTCATCAGCGACTTCACCGCGTCCCGCCAGCAGAAGACGCTGGAGTGGGTCATCATCGTGCTGTTGGCGGCCGAAACGCTGCTGCTGCTGATCGACCTGCTGTGGACACTGGGCGTGTAGCGGCCCGGCCGTGGGCCGGGCCGCACGAGCGCGGGTCAACCGATCCAGTTCGCATCGGTCGCGGTGAACGTGACCAGCTCTTCGTTCTTGAACCACAGCGCGATTTCCAGCGCCGCGTTCTCGGCGCTGTCGCTGCCGTGGACGAGGTTGTTCTGGACGCTGATGGCGAAGTCGCCGCGGACCGTGCCCGGCGGGGCCTTCGCGCCGTCGGTCACGCCCATCAGGTTGCGGCCCACCGTAACCGCCTCGCGCCCCTCCCACACGAGCGCGACCGTCGGCCCGCTGGTCAGGAACGACAGCAGGCTCTCGTAGAACGGCTTGCCCTTGTGAACCGCGTAGTGGCTCTCGGCCAGCTCGCGCGAGGCGCTGACCAGCTTTAGCCCCACGAGCCGAAGCCCCTTGCGCTCGAACCGGCCGATGATGTCGCCGACCAGCCGCCGCTGCACCGCGTCCGGCTTCAGGAGAATGAGAGTTCGCTGCATGGGTCGCCTCAGTGTGGGAGTCGCGCGTGTCCCGGTCATGGTGCGGAACCGGCGGGGGTTCGTCCACCGCCCGCTCCGACTTCAACTTGAAAGCGCGCCCGGAACTTTTTTACCCTGTGCGCCCCCGCGCACGCGGCGCGAGCGAACCCACTTACCGCGGTGCCGGGGTACGGCCCGTCCGGAGGCCCGCAATCAACGAACCGCTTCTTCAGTGGAATGTGCGGCGAACCGATGATGGCTCCTGACGTTCCCCTGACGCCGTGAGCGATCCCGATGCCCGACCCGCGCGCCCGCTTCCCCTGGTGGATCCCCCTCGGTGCCGTCGTGGTCGCCCTCGGGTTCGCGCGCACCCTGGTCGCGCCGTTCGACTTCATCGACGACGGCAACCTTGTGTACCCCGCGCCCGCGGGAACCAGCGCCGAAGGTCACGCCCAATTGTGGTGGGCGAACGTCGCCGCGAACGTGGACCACCTCGGCCCGTTCCGCCCGACGCTGTGGATGCACTGGCACGCGCAGGCAAACCTGTTCGGTGCGGACCCCCTCGTGTGGCGCGCGTACCGGCTCGCGTTGTGCGCCCTCGCGGCCGGCATGTTGCTCTGGCTCATGCGTGAGCTGCGCGTGCCCGCGCCCGCGGCCCTGTTCGCCACGGCCGCCGCGATGTGGAACCCCTACCGCAGCGAAATCTGGACCAGTCTCACCCTCTCGGAGGGCGGGGCGATGCCGTACGCGCTGTTCGGGCTGATCGCCGCGCGGCGCGCCGCGCGATCCGCGCACCCCTTGTGGTGGGACGTGACCGGGGCGCTCGCGGTTCTGGTCGCGCTCGGCTGCAAGAACACGTTCGCCGCGCTCGTGCCCGCGCAGGTGCTGCTCCGCATCTGGGCCGATGACCTGAGCCCGCGCGACGCGCTGCGCCGGAACGCGGCCCGCGCCGCGGCGCTCGCCCTCACGCTCACGTTGCCGGTCGCGCACTTCGTCTACTTCAAGCTGAACTGGCACCCCGGCCAGTACGAACCGACCGCGCCGTCGCTGGCGCAAACGGTTGTCGTGTTGAAGGGGCTGAAGGGCGGGATGGGCCTCGACTTCCTCGGAGCGGGCGTTGTTGCCGCGCTGATCGTTGTGGTTCGCGCGCGGGGCGAGTTGCGCGAGTTCCGGGCCGCGCTCGCGTGCGGCGCTGTGCTGGCCGGGGCCGGGGCCGCGGTGTACCTGCCGATGGCCGGCTTCTCCGGCCGCTACGCGATGCCCGCGGCGTGGGGGCTGGACGTTCTGTTCGCGGTGCTGCTGGCCGCGCTGCTTCGCGCGCCGCGCTGCCTGGGCCGCACGTCCGCGTTCGTGCTGCTGTTCGTCGGCCTGACCGCCGTGCTGATCGCGACCGTTCACAAGCAGGAAAAGGCCGCGGCTCGCGCGCGGATGCTGTGGGCGGTGGTGCATCACCTCGAAACGAGCGCCCCGACCGGCGCTACGGTCGCGTGGATCAGCGGCGACCCGGCGCGCGGCGAGTTGGGCGTGGAGGAGGGCATCCACGTTCAGTGGCACCTCGCGAACCGCGGGCGCGGCGATATCCGAATCACGCTGCTCGATCTGAACGAGCAGCCGCTTCCGCGCGTCGAGGTGCGCGCGGGCGCGGGCGCGCCGATGTTCCGCATTGCGGCGGCGCGCGAAGCCGGGGTCGCGTGGGAACCGGACCGCGACTTCGGCGCGGCCTACCAGTTCGGCCGCAAGCGCTACGACTGCCACATCAGCCGCCGCCCGCGCGCCGTAGTACGGGACGTAGTGCAGGTCGATGGCCGCGGTCCACCGTCGGAGTCGATCACGTCGGGTGAAGGCCGCAACCGCGTGCAGCGCATCGACCAGCCGTGAGGTCAGCACGTCTAGTTGCGGCCGGTTGTCATGCAGGGCTTGCCGCGCGGTCTCGTGCGAGAACCGGAAGTACCGGGTGGCGACGGCGAAGAGCGTTCGCGCGGTCGCCGCGACCAACAGAATCAAGTCGAGGAGTTGGTTGAGCGTGACGGACTGCTTGTAGTGTCGGAACCCCAACGTCCGCTCCAGAGCCGAACGGGCCAAACAGTGGACCACAGCCGGTGTGATGATGGAGTGCCTGTGCCGCACGGGGAGCTCCGGTTCAAGTGCTTGAGAACCTTGAACTTAGGAACTCCCATGTGTCGCTTCCAACTCCCTTGAAACTACTGGCACGGGAGCGGCTCGCCGGGCTGCGAGTCTCCCGAAACTGCTCTAACCCCGCAGTTCCTTCATGGTGATGGGCTTCTTCTGGTAGACGGCCTCGCGCACCAGCAGGCAGGTCAGCACCGCGTCGCGGCCGTGTTCGACGGTCGCGACCGGGGCCTTGCGGTCGCGCACGCTCGCCGCGAACGCTTCGAGGCCGAGCTTGGTGTTGTTGATCGCGCCCTTCGCGCTGTGCGCCACCTTGTCCGGCACGTTCAGCTCCTTGCGGTACGCGATCACGCCGCTGTTGAAGTCGATGCCGGCTTTCACGCCGTTGAGCCGCGTGTACTCGTCGTTGAACTCCTTCGTGAACTTGCCGTTCTGCCCGGACGCGACCCACGAGTGCAGGATGTTGACGAGGCACCCGTTCTCGTACTCGACCACGGCCGAGTAGTAGTCGGTCACGTCGCGGTCCGGCTGGTACGCCTTGAACAGCCCGGCGCGGCCCATGCCCATTGCCCGCACCGGCAGCCCGCGGCACGCCCAGTTGATGACGTCCCAGTTGTGGCAGGCTTGCTCCACCATCCAGTCGCCGCTCTGGGCCTTCTTGCCGAACCAGTCGCCGTACGGACCCCACGAGTTCGACCACAGGATGCGGCCCTCGATCAGCTCGCCGAGTTCGCCCTTGTGGATCAGTTGCATCGGCTCGATGAACCGCGGGTCGGCGCGGCGCTGGAACCCGATCTGCACGATCTGCTTGCTCGCGTTCGCGGCCTTCACCACCTTCTCGCAGTCGGCCGGCGTGAGGCACATGGGCTTCTCGCCGTACAGGTCTTTGCCCGCGGCGATCACGTCCAGGTAGCAGGCGGCGTGCAGGTCGCACGGCAGCGCGGAAACGACCGCCTGCACGTTCTTGTCTTCGAGCAGCTTCTTCCAGTCCGCGTGCTGGGCCGGCTCCTTCTGCCCGGTGCCGGTGATGAGCGTGGCGGCCCGCTTCGCGTGTTCGGGCTTGATGTCGCACACCGCGACCACGTCGCCGAGCTTGGCGTCGAGGAAGTTGCGCAGGAGCGCCGTGCCGCGGTTGCCGACCCCGATGAACCCGACCCGGAGCCGGTCGCCGTCGGCACCGGACAGGCGCGACGCGGCGGCCGTGGCGACAGCAGCGGACGCGAGGAACGCGCGACGATTGACGTTGGACATTGGTGATACCTGGGGAAGAGGTGCGGAACGCTCCCCACGATACCAGAGATGAACCCGCTTCCCAACCCTCTCCCAGAAGTCGGAGAGGGCCGGGACTACTGGCGCGACGCGCGCCCTACTTCAGCGGCGAGTAGGCGGTGGGCACCAGGAACTCGGACACGACCCCGCCCTTCGCTTCGGTCAGGCTGCCGCCACCCTTCACCTCGCTCGCCTTCCGCGCCGCGAGCCAGTCCGGGTCTTTGCGGAACGCGTCGAACGACTTGGCGGCTTCGTCCTTGCTCTTGTGGGCCAGCAGGTACACCAGCAGTTTGTCGTCGTCCTGAGTGCCCTTGAGTACGTTCCAGTACACCACGTTCGTCATGCCGTACTTCTCGAACAGCTTGATCGTGTGGTCCTTGAACCGGTCGTTGAGGTGGCCCAGATTGCCCTTCGTGGCGACGTAGGTACGCAGCTCGAACACGCGCTTCGTGTTCGCCTCCCCGACCTTGAACACGGGCGAGTACTCGGTGGTGGTGAGGAACCGCGTCTCCACCTTATCGACCAGTTTCCCGTCCTTCTCGCTGTCGGCGTACGCCTTCTTCCAGTCGGCGTCGTTGAGGAACGCCTTCCACGACTTCTCGCGCGCGTCCTTGTTGGGGTACGAGAGGAAGAAGATCAGCTTGCTCTCCTTGTCCGCTTCCGGGGTGAAGTACGCGACGTTGGTGATGCCGTGCTTGTCGACCAGCGTGCGCGTGTGGGTCTTGAACCGGGCGTGAAGGGCGTCCATCTTGCCCTTCGCCGCGGTGTAGGTGCGCATCTCGTAAACGAGCGCGTCCTTCTCCGCGGCCCGCGCGGGCGGCGCGAGTGCGAACAACGGGGCCAGAGCGAACAGCGGCAGTAAACGCATGGGAGTTCTCCGGGGAAGGGAACAGGGGCGAGGGGGTGAAAGTGTGAGGGGGTGAGGGG
>SXHE01000768.1 GCA_005773755.1 Planctomycetia bacterium | reverse complement strand
TCAAGTTCTTCAAGACGAAGACCCCGCCCGTGAGCGCGGAGGAGACGACAGAGCTGTTCGCGTTCATGGAAGCCGCGGAGGAGAGCAAGCGCCAGAACGGCGCGGTGGTGAAGCTGGAAACGGTGCTGGCGAAGGTGAGGAAGAAGTAGCGCCCGGGCCTGTGGCACTCACGGGTTCTGCCAGTCTTCTACCACAAGGCCGGGCACGCGGCCGACCTCGGCAACATTGTGCGTGACGAGAGTGCAGCCGTTCACAAGCGCGATGGCTGCAATTTGTGCGTCGTAAGGCCCGATCATCTGGCCGGTGCTTTCGAGATGGTGTCGGATCGCGGAGAAATGTTCTGCGGCAGCGTCGTCGAACGGTAGGCTCACTACGGGTGCGAGGAGCGCGTCAAGAATCGCCCGGTTCGCTCCCGGTTTCGCGCTTTTCCGACAGCCGTGACGCAGTTCGGCAACGACCACCGAACAGATCCGAACGTCTGCCGGGTCGGTCGCGCCGTAGCGCAGCGCGACCTCTGGGTGCTTGCTCCGAAGAATCGCAACCCAGACGTTGGAGTCAAGGAGATAGATCATTCGAGATCGACCGGTGGCGGCATCGACGGTTGCGGGTGGGTCGTGAACGTTTCGTCGTCAATGGAACCGAACAGCGCCGAGTAACCCGGTGGCCAACCTTTTTGAGCCGGCGGCGATTGGCGGACGACGACTTCGATCGTGAACTGCGCGTTCGGTTGATCGACCGGGATTTCAAGATGGAGTTTGCCGTCGGCCCCGCTTTGCGATGTGAACACGATAGTCATGCGAGACCCCGCGAGCGGGTTGGTGTTAGGCGCTCAGTACCCTCGGCGCGATTCGAACGCGCGACCCCCGGTTTCGTCCCACTTCGGCTTTCGCCGCCGCCCGGCCCGGCCGGTTGCGTTCGTGGGCTGGACTGTCTCTTCGCCGTGCCATCCTGGGTTAGGCGGTGACCGTACAGTCTCTGCACAGCATGTTGAGTTCGGTTCGTCGGCACGGTAAATATGTGCCGACGAACCGTTCATCTCATGCTGCTCAGGATTGTCATGACTACCTGTCCGACCTGTGGTCTCGAAACCAAGAATCCGCAGTTCTGCTCCCGCTCGTGTGCGGCCAAGCGAAACAACGTACTGGCTCCGAAGCGTCGGCCCGAGGGGAGGTGCTTCGCGTGCGGGATTCCGGTCCCCAAGCGAAACAAGTATTGCCCCGGACACAGTCCGAACCGGCCCTGCGACAGCTCACGACCGATCAGCGTGATGGCAGACGAGTCGGATCACCCGGCTTGTCGGTTCGCACGCCTTCGGAATCACGCGCGGCGGCAGTACCACGCCGTGATGCCGAAGCGGTGTGTGCGGTGCGGATACGACAAGCACATCGAGGTCTGTCACCGTCGTGCGCTCACCACTTACCCGCTCAACACACCTATCTCCGTCGTGAACGATCTCAGCAACCTTATCGGGCTTTGTCCCAACTGCCATTGGGAGTTCGACCACGGACTACTGGCAATCGAAGATTTTCCTGAACAGGCCACATTCACCGCGGAGTTTCCCGCCGCGGTGCCCAATTAGTTAGGAAACCAGTGCTCTATCCCCTGAGCTACGAGGGCGTTCCGCTACTTTATACCTGACCGGACGCGCCGGACCAACGCGAAGTTCGCACCGGAGCTGTTGATGTTGCCACTTGTTCTCGCGCTCTCGCTCGGTGCGCCCGTGGACGCGCCCACGTTTACCGGCGTCGGCACGGGCGACGAGGCGGTCACGGGGGTGCCGGTCGCGGTGTCGCTCGCGGACGGCGCGCGGCTCGGAACCACCAACGGCCCGCGCGCGGTGAAGGGGCTAATCAGCCTGCGCCGCGCGGGGACGTCGGTACCGGCGCTGCCGGTCGGCCCGCAACTCATCACGGCCGGTGGCGACCGCATCGCCGGCGAGGTGCGCGGCGGCGACGCGAAGGTGCTGCGCTTCCGGCCGTCCGGTGCCGGCGACCAGGAGCCGTGGGCGGTCGCCCACGACCGCGTGGCCGCGGCGGCGTGGTTCGTCGCGCCGCCGGCCGATACGCCCACCGACCCGGCCGGTTACCCCTGGCTCATGGGCACGCCCGCGCGCGACGCGCTCCTGTTCCGCAACGGCGACTCTACGCGCGGCTCGCTCACGGCCTTCACCGACACCGGCGTGAAGTTCACCCCCGACGGCGGGGCTGCGCGCGAGGTGGCGTTCAAAGACCTGGCGGCCATCGGCTTCAACCCGCAGTTCGCCCGGCCGCGCAAGCCGAAGGGACCGTACGCGCGCCTCGTCCTCACCGACGGAACCCGCCTCGACGTGACCGAACCCGCGATCAAGGACGGGGTGCTGGTCGGCAAGGCGGTGTGCGGCCCGGCCGCGCCGAATGAACTGTCGGTTGAGATTCCGCTCGCGAAGCTGGTCGCACTCGACGTGATGCAGGGGCCGGCGGTGTACCTGTCGGACCTGAAGCCGAAGAAGGCCGAGACCAGCGGGTTCGTCGGGGCCGGGTGGCCGTGGGCCGCGGACCGCACCGTGCGCGGCCAGTCGCTGCGACTCATTACGAAGGCCGGCGACGCGACCTTCGACAAGGGCCTGGGCACGCACCCGAAGACGGCGCTCACCTACGACCTCGCCGGGAAGTACACGCGGTTCGAGGCGTTGGTCGGCCTGGACGCCGCGACCGGCAAGCGCGGTCGCGCGAACGTGCGCGTGCTGCTCGACGGCAAGGAAGTTGATCTCCCCGCGCTCAAGGCGCTGACCGCGGGCGCGGCGATCCCTGTGCGCATCGACCTGAAGGGCGCGAAGGAACTGACGCTGCAGGTTGATTTCGGACCGACCGGTGACGTGCAAGCCGATGTGAACTGGGGCGACGCGCGACTGATCGGCGAGTAACGGCGAACGGCCGGT
>SXHE01000767.1 GCA_005773755.1 Planctomycetia bacterium | reverse complement strand
CGAAGACTCGCCGACCTCTCCCCCATCAAAGCATGGGGGAGAGGTGGAAGCCACCTGCCGCTAGGCGGCCTTCGCGCTCGCGACTTTCACCGGCAGGTCGCACAGCCCGCCGCCGAGGTACAGGTGGTGCCACAACTGCGTGGCGAGCACCCCGGTCAGGCCCATGCCCAGACTGAGGCGGTCGATCCCGCCGGGCTTTGCGAGCTTCTGCCGGGCGCGCTCGACGGCCGCGTGGTCGAAGTACCCGGCCTTCGCGATCGACTCGGCTGACAGCACCTGATCGATCCACGATTCGCCGGTCACCTTCGACTCGCGCGCGGCCCAACTGTCCATCGGCGCGCGGAACATCTTCTTGCGCCGCCACGCGATCTCCTGCGGCAGCCACCGCTCCGCGACCTTCCGCTCGATGAACTTGTCGTTGCGGATGCCGCGCAGCTTCCACCGCGGGTGGACCTTCGACATGAACGCGATCACGTCCTCGTCGAGGAACGCGTAGCGCGTCTCGACGGACGAGTGCATCGCGATCCGGTCGCCCTTGCTGGCGAGCAGGTGGCCCGGCAGCATCACGCGCGCGCCGAAGTACATCTGCCGGTTGAACGGGTGCCACCGCTTCAGTTGCTCGGTCGGCAGCTCCAGGTCGTCGAACGCGGAGCGCGACAGGATCGTTTCGCGCGCGGCCCCGGCGAAGAACCGGAGCTTGTTCATGCTCACGACGCCGTACATGTCGAACCAGCCGTTGTGCCCGCCCATGATCCGCTGCGAGGCCCGGTAGGTCTTGTAGCCGAATCGCGGCATTCCGATGAGCCGCTGGGCGATGTTCCGCAGCCCGTAGCCGATGGGGATGCCGGGAATCTTGTCCATCCACCCGATCAGCTTGTGAATCTTGAACCACGAGTACCCGGCCAGCCACTCGTCGGCCCCTTCGCCGGTGAGCGCGACCTTGTAGCCGTTTTTGTGAACCGCGCGGGCCAGGTCGAGCAGCCCCAGGCACGACGTGTCGATGACGGGGAACTCGGCCGCGGCGATCAGCTCCGGGTAGCGCGAGCGCAGCTCGTCGTGCCCGCAATCGACCACGACCGGCTCGCACCCCAGGTGCTTCGCGACCTGGAGAGCTTCGGACTTCTCGTTCAGCCCCTTCGCGTTCACGGAGATGGTGAACGTCGGGATGGGTCGCCCCATCTGCTTGTTCGCCATCGCAACGACGAGGCTCGAATCGACGCCGCCGCTCAGGTACGACACTACGGGCACGTCGGCCCACACGCGGCGCTGCACGGCCTGATACAGCACGGCCTCGAACTCGTCGACGATCTTCTTCTCGTCGGAGCCGTAGTCTTCCTCTCCACGGTCCGGGTAGTTGATCTGCCAGTACGTCTTCTGCGCGGTCGCCTGTTCTGGTGTGGCCTGTCCCAGCTTGAAGTGCAGGTAGCGGCCGGGCGTGATGCACTTGATGTTCTGGAACACCGTCGTCGGGCCGGGCATCGCCATCATCGTGAAGATGTGGTTCAGCCCTTGCAGGTCGGCCTTCCGCTCGACCAGCCCGGAGGCGAACAGCGCCTTCATCTCCGACGCGAACAGGAGCCAGTGCGTGCCGTCGTGCTTCACGACGGTGTAGAACAGCGGGCAGATGCCGGCGCGGTCGCGGGCGAGCAGCACTTCGTTGGTGCGGCTGTCCCAGACGCAGATCGCGTACTGGCCCTTGAGGTGCTGGAGCATGTCCGCGCCGTGGTCTTCCCACGAGTGCGGAATCAGCTCGGTGTCCGTGTGCGTGCGGAACGTGTGCCCCTTCGATTCGAGCGCGGCGCGCTTCTCCTTGTAGTCGAAGAACTCGCCGTTGAAGACGGTCCAGACGGTCTTGTCTTCGTTACTGAGCGGCTGCTGCCCGTCGGCAAGCCCGACGATCGAGAGCCGGGTGTTGGCGATGTGCAGGCCGGGGCGCTCGAGGAACCCGTCTTCGTCGGGGCCGCGGTGGTAGATGGCCCGCGCCATCGCCGGCACCACGCCGAGGGGCGCGGGCCGCTGGCCGCTCAGGTCGAACATCCCCGCAATCCCACACATGCAATCAGCCTCTTTGCCTTGCAGCCCCAGAGGGGCGACCGATGTTAGCCCAGGGTGGAGCGCAGCGGAACCCTGGGTTCAAGCGAGAAAGATTCGGAAGCCCCGGAGGGGCGGCAGAGCCTCCGCGTTCGTTCTGTCGCCCCTCCGGGGCTTCGTTCCATTTCGCGACGCTTACCCAGGGTTTGCTCGCTTCGCTCGCTGCACCCTGGGCTAACATCGGTCGCCCCTCCGGGGCTAAGAGGCACTTCACCGCCGAAATACTCCAGCTGATTCGGAGACGCACAACATCAGCAACACACCGCCGTAGCCCATCGGGTGCAGACACATTGGAATCAACACCAACGCCGCTACCCCGAATACGAATCCGATCACCGGGCAGTACGAGGGGGCTTGCTTTCCCTGCAAACTCAACCCCAAGATGCACAAGTTGAGGGCCACGAACAGGGTGCTGACAAGCCCGCACCCGATTCCGGTCACCCAGCACACGATATCGAACGTTTCCATCGCTCTCACCGGCCGGCTTACGCCAGCCGTTCGCCGTGGCGCTTGGCGTACTTCCACACCTTGCGCTGCATGAAGAACCGCACCACGCGCGGGAAGAACCGCTTGCCGAACCATACCCACCAAGAGGCGAACCCGACCGCTTTCTCCGTTCGGTTCCGCAGCAGACTCCGCACCACGGCGTCCGCCACTTCGTCCGAGGGTTGCGCGCCCTCGAAGTTCAGATGGATCTTCCCGTCGTTGCGGAGCAGATGTTTCTGTAAATCGTCGCTCCGCACAAGCCCAGGTAGGACGAGCAGCACGTCGATGCCGAACCGCTGGAACTCGCCGCGAAGGGCCTCCGTCATCGCGACGAAGGCGTGCTTGCTGGCGCAGTGCTCGGACATCGACGGGATGCCCCACCGCCCGCAGATGCTCGCGACGTTCACGATCGCCGGGCACCAACCGCCCTCGTAACTGCGCGTCAGGTGCGGGGCCGCGACGCGAATCATCTCAATCGGCGCGAAGAAGTTCACCTCCAACACCTTGCGAACGATCTCCTCGCTTGATGTGCTGAACTCGCCGAAGCTGCACACGCCGGCGCAGTTGATGAGCACGTCGAGCCGGCCGAACTTCGCGACCGTGTCCGCGACGATCCGCTCGCGATCTGCGGGCACCGTCAGGTCGCCGGGGAAGGCTTCCGCCTGCGCACCGCTCGCTTTCAGCTCGCTCACGAGCGTTGCGAGGTCGCTCTCGGAGCGTGCGGTGAGGGCCAGGAGTGCGCCCAGTTTGGCAAGCCGGAGCGCGGCGCGGCGGCCGATGCCCCGCGAAGCTCCTGTCACCAGTACGACCCGCCCACGCACGTCCCGGCGCATATTCACCTTTCATCGGTCCGGCAAAGCCGGCGCAACAAATCCGTCCGGTCATTTTAGTGTTACCCGCAGGCTTTGCCAGCGCCGCACGGCCGTTCCCGTCGAGCAATTCGTCGCAGAACCGGCACGTGCGCCGCAGTTCCCCCAGCCCGCCCATCCGTATAACAGCGACGATTCGCGAAGAACATCAACAGGAGCTTCGGTAATGGAAATCATGATCGGGATCGGGATCGGCGTTCCGCTCGGGTTCCTTCTCGCGCTGGGTCTGGCCTTCGCGCGGGCCGGGGGCCTGAGCAAGGCGTTCGCGGGGCTGTCGGTCGCGGGGCGCGCGAACCAGGACCCGGCGTTCGCGGCGAAGTTGCTCGCGATCCAGGGCGGCGCGGAGTTGAAGCCCATCGAAGCGCCCAAGCCGGTGAAGCCGAGCGGCGCGCCGCTGCGGATGCTCGCGCTGCTTCAGGCCGAGGCGCGGCTGGTGGACTTCTTGCTCGAAGACATCGCCGGCGCGAGCGACCAGCAGATCGGGCAAGCGGTGCGCGAGATTCACAAGAAGGCGCAGGCCGCGCTGAAGCAGCACGCGGTGATCGAGCAGGTGCTGCCGGGCAACGAGGGCGACACCACGACCGTGCAGAAGGGGTTCGATCCGTCGGCGGTGCGCGTGGTGGGCAACGTGACCGGCCAACCGCCGTTCACCGGCGCGATCCAGCACCCCGGCTGGCGGGTGAAAGAGCTGAAGCTCGCGACCCCGCCCGAAGGCGCAGACGAGTTCGTGCTGCAACCGGCGGAAGTGCAAATCCCCTGATTTGGGCCGCTTGGCACACCTCGCGGTTCGTGCAATACTGAACCGCGGAGGTGCCTCATGTACGGGCCGTATCTGACGATGGACCAGATCAAGGCGCAATACCCAACGGGTGGGTGTTCCTTGTCAACCCGACCGTGAACCAACTAGACGTGACAGGCGGGCACGTCATCCTGGACGCGCGGGCGCATCGCCCTCGATTCCCTCAAGCGCCGGTGGCAGGTCTGGCGCGCGGCGTGACCCGCTACGCCAGCAACTCGCTACGCACGCGACCACTTCCGCCGATGGGGTACGGGCGGCCGAGGCGGTCGTGGATCTCCGCGGCCGGGTCGATGCCGAGTACGTGGAACAGCGTCGCGACCACGTCCTTAGGTGAGAACGGCACTTCCGCCACGTCGCCGCCGATGCGGTCGGTGCGGCCGACCACGCGGCCCTTCGCGAACCCGGCCCCGGCGAACAGCCCGCTGTAGGCCCGCGCCCAGTGGTCGCGCCCGCCGCCGGCCACGTTCTGCACCCGCGGCGTGCGCCCGTGCTCGCTCATCACCACGATGGCGGTGTCGGCCAACATCCCCCGCGCGTCCAGGTCTTCGAGCAGGGCGGTGAACGCGGTGTCCAGCCCCGGCCCAAGTTCGTCCTTCAGGCGCGGCACCTGATGAACGTGCGTGTCCCAGCCGGTGTTCACGAGGCCGTACTCGTCCCAGCACACGGTCACGAACTTGCCGCCGGCTTCGAGCAGCCGCCGCGCCGCGAGGCACGACTGCCCGAACAGCGTCATGCCGTAGCGCGACCGCACCTTCTCCGATTCGCGCTGCACGTCGAGCGCGTTGCGCAACACGCCGGACGTGAGCACCGCGCGGGCCTGCGCCCGGTGCCGGTCGAACGGCGTTTCGCGCGAATCGAGCGAGCGGCGTGCCGAGTCGAGCTGATCAAGGAGCGCGGTGCGCCCGTTGAGCCGGTCGAGTGTGATCGTGTCGTCAGGCGCGACCGACTCGAAGCGGTCGGTCGGCAGAATGCCGGCGTAGGGGTCGGCGACCGTCTTCGTCGGCGTCTTGGGGTCGCCGGAGTCGCGCAAGATGTCGCGCGTGCCCTTCGCCGCGAACTGCGCCCAAACGGTGTCGT
>SXHE01000007.1 GCA_005773755.1 Planctomycetia bacterium | reverse complement strand
GCACGAGCGGTTCGCGGTACTTGCCGTCGTAGTTGTCGATGAAATCGACGGTGTCGCGCTCGAGGTCTTCGAGCAGGTCGGCCGCGGTGGGGGTGAGGCGGGCCTCGGTGTACCGGTGCGCGGCCGGGGGCAATCCGGCGATGGAGCCGAAGTTCCCCTGCCCGTGAACCAGGTTGTAGCGTAAGTTCCAGTCCTGGGCCATGCGCACGAGCGAGTCGTAGATGGACGCATCGCCGTGGGGGTGATAGCGTTTCATCGTCTCGCCGATGATACCGGCGCACTTGCTGGTGGACGAGTTCGGCCCCAGGCCCAGGTCGTTCATGGCGACGAGGATGCGGCGCTGGCTCGGCTTCAGCCCGTCGCGCACGTCCGGCAGCGCGCGGCTGACGATGACGGACTGGGCGTAGGTCAGGTAGCTGTCCCGCATCTCGTCGATGATGTCGAGCGGGTTGACCGGGGCGAGCAGCGCGGCGGGCGGGGGCGGACCGTCGGGACCGGTCGGCGGGGTGACTGGGTCGGCCAAGAGGGCTCCTCGGAAGCGCGATCCGTGCGGGCGGAAAGCGACCAATTCCGTGCGTGTTTTGTTCCGCGAAGAACGGTGTTATTTTACGAGAAACGGGACTCCCGAACCAGCGCCGTTGCCCCGCGCGCGGAACCTTTTTGGGGTGCCGGAAGTTGAATATGGGTAAGCTGTTCGGGCCGGGCCTCGCGGCCCGCACCGGGAACCTCTCGCGGGCGGAGTGTGTCATGCGTCTGATCGTGCTTTTGGCCGTTCTGTTCGTTGCCAACGGCACCGCGTGGGGGCAGCCGAGCGCGAAGCCCACAACCGCTGCCGAAACGACCCGCGCGAAGGCGCTCAAGGCGAAGGTGACCGTCGACTACAAGGACGTGCGCCTGGGCGACGTGCTCAAGGAGTTCGCCGCGCAGGTGGACATGAAGGCCGACGTGATCCTGTTCTGGACCTACGGCAAGGACTTCCCGTTCGCGCAGAAGGTCACGTACGCCTGCAAGGACAAGCCACTAGAAGTCGCACTGGACGAACTGTTCAAAAAAGACGGGCTGGGCTACGTCGTCGTATCGAAGGACGGCGACAAACACGACGGCTGGGTGCTGCTGACCACGACCGGCGAGCGCGGCACCGAGAAAGGCGCGGAGCCGCCCCCGCGGCCCGCGACCGCCGCCGAGGAAGCCGAAGCGGTCGAGAAGTTGGCGCTTGCGAAGAAGCTGATCGAACTCAAGAAGGACGAGCAGGCCAAGACCGTGCTCACGTTCATCTTGAAGCGCTACCCCGGCGCGAAGGTCGCGCCCGAGGCGAAGGAACTGCTGGCGAAGTTGACCAAGTGACAGCGAGCGGCGCGGCGTCAGCCCGCCGGTGGTTCGCGAGGGTGTGCCGTGAGCGGAATCTGGGGAACGCGCGACGTGCCGTGGATCCCGCCCGAACTGGCGGAGCCGGACGGCTTCGTCGGCGTCGGCGGCGACCTGGCCCCGCGCACGCTGCTCCGCGCCTACGCCGAGGGCGTGTTTCCGTGGTTCAACGAGGGCGACCCGATCCTGTGGTGGTCGCCGGACCCGCGCGGCGTCATCGAACTGCGGCCCAACCCGGACGACTCCGAGTACGGCGGGCTGCACGTCTCGCGGCGGCTGGCGCGCACCATCCGCTCCGGCAAGTTTCGCGTCACCTTCGACAAGTGCTTCGCCACCGTCATGCGGCTGTGCGGCGAGACCCGGCCCGAAGGAACGTGGGTGACGCCGGACATGCTCCGCGCGTACACCGAGCTGCACCGCCTGGGCCACGCGCACAGCGTCGAGACGTGGGTGGGCGACGAGCTGGCCGGCGGCACCTACGGCCTCGCCATCGGCGGGCTGTTCGCGGCGGAGTCGATGTTCTATCGCGTCACCGACGGCTCGAAGGTGGCGCTGGCCGGGCTGGTGCGCCAGCTCCGCAACCGCGGGTTCGCGCTGCTCGACGTGCAGATGAAGACCGAGCACACGAGCACGATGGGCGCGACCGAGATTCCGCGCACCGAGTACCTGAAGCGGCTCCGCAAGGCAGTCGGGATGATGGGCGTGAGCTTCCGGTAAAGCGCTCGCGAAGCCGCAAGCGGCTTCAATCCGCCAGAATGTTGCACTTCGGCTGCGCCTTGCGCAACGCGGCGACGCCCTCGCGCGTGACGCGCGAGCCGCGCGTGTCGATGCTCGTCAGCCGCTTGCAGGCGTGCAGGTGCGCGAGGCCGGTGTCGGAGACCGGCGTGTTGTAGATGCTCACCCACTCCAGCCGCGGGTAGTCGCCGAAGTGGGCGAGGGCCGCGTCGGTGATCGGCAGGTGGCCCAGGTCGATGCGCGTCAGGCTCTTGTGATCCTTGAACAGCGCGACGCCCGCGTCGGTGGCTTGCGTGTGCGCGATGTAGAGCCACTCGAGCGACTTGCACTCCATGAAGTGGGCCAGCCCCGCGTCCGTGATGTCGGTGTCGGTCAGGCTCAGATATTTCAGCCCGCGGCACTCCTTGAAGCTCGCGAGGCCCGCGTCGGTCACGGTGTTGCTCTTGTCGAACAGCGCGCGGGTGACGGTGAACGGCACCTTCGGCAGGTCGATGGCGCGGCCGATCTCCTCGTACCGGCCGTTCACGGTCACGCGCCCGCCGACCGAGACCGTGTACTCCGCGGCCGCACGGTCGGCGGCCCCGGTGTCGACCTTCTTGGGCGGCGGCGGTTCGGGCCTGGGCCGCGGCGCGGGCGCGACCTCCACCGGCTTGTCCTTCTTCGATTCGGGCGGCGTCTCGGCCTTCTCGTCAGGTTTCCCGTTCTTGCTCAGGATCGCCGCGACCGCGGCCAGCACCACCACGAGCGCGACCACGCCGCCCCCGATCCAGATGCCCTTGTTGCTGGACGCCTTCGGCGGCTTCTGTTTCGGTTTGCGCACCGGGCGCGGCTCGTCTTCGGGGATCACGTAGGGCAGATCGCTCTCGCCGTCCGGCGGCGCGGGCGCGGGCCGCTTCCGTCGTGGCGGCGTGTCGTCGTCGTCGTCGAGCGCGAGCGGCTTGGGCATGTGCGCGGCTTCCGGCGGGGGGTCAGTCCTCGTAATCCTCTTCAACCGGTTTCCTACGGAACTCGGCCCGGTTGCGATAGAGGACGACGCACGCGAGGACCGAAAACACCAGTTCGATCACGCCGACCGCCACCAGATACGAGTTGTTCTCGCTCACGATCATCGGCAGGCTGGCCTGCGCGACGAGACACATCCAGCAGAAGGTGACGACCCGCGCCCACCGCCGGCGCTTCCACAGTCCGATGCCGGTGAGCGTGAGACCGAAACCCAGGAGCGCGAGACCGACGGTAAACACCATGAAGACGGGCAGACACAGGTTCGCCACGGCCACGACGCACCCGTCCGCGGGGTACTCGCGCACGGTCCCGTCCTTCTGCACCACTTTGGTCGGTTCGAGCGCCTTCTGTCGGGCCTGCTCCAGAGAGATCGTCAGGCCGACCCCGAGCGCCGTGTGAGCGAAACCCATGAGCACCATCAGCACCGCGACGACCGACACGGCCACCGTTCGCGGGGCCTGCGGTCGCGGCAGCGCGTGCCACTGTTCGGCCTCGTAGGGCGCGTCCCGTGTGTCTAGTGCGTCGGGTTCGTCCGGCTCGCGCGGCTTACTGGGTTCGGGCGCGACGCGCAGCGACTTCTTACACGCGGGGCACCGCCGGCCGCGCTCCTCGTCTTTGGTGAGCGGCACCTCACAGTGCGGGCAAAACTGTACGGCCACGGCAGGCTCCCCAACGAGAACCGAACGCCGCGCCAGAGTAGCCCGCCGGGTGTCAGCGGGCCACGGCCGAAGTGGAAAATCTCAAAACCTCTCACAAGGTGTTCTCATCTCTGGCGCGCCCCGAAGTGGAAAATCTCAAAGTGATGCACAACGCACCCGCGCCTGAGTGTCGGTGCATCGCCCGGCCGGACCAACCCGGCGCGCAATTTGGACACCCATTCAATACTATACTCACGTTCTGTTTTGGTCAAGGCCGGAAGTGTAAATCGGCGCGCGCCGGCGGCGCGGCTATTCTTCCGGCTCGCCGTCCGCCATGCCCGCGACCCGTTGCTCGCCGGCGTCGAGTTGCGCCTGAACTTGCTCGCAAACCTCGTCCCACGGGATCGGCTTCACGGCCCCAGAATCGATCTCGGCCGCGCGGCGGTGCAGTTCCGCGCCCCACGCGGGATGCAGGCCGCCCGGCGGCGCGGTCAGCGACGCCTCGATCAGTTCGGCGAGTTCGGCGCGCTCCACTTCGGACAGAGCGCGCGCCGCGTTCAGCACGTCAGCAACGGCTTGGGACATCACTAAACCTCACGATCGCACATCGTGGTGCCGTCCGGTTACACACTCAGCCCTACCGCTTCGGTACGGCTATAAGCACGGCGATGTTTTGCCATGCTTCCTGCCATGCCTTGTTGTTCCCCCATTGGCTGAACGCCGTCGTGTACGGCAATGCCAAGAACGGGTTGCCGCGCGTGACGGTCTCAATGGCTTTCAGGTAGGTCTTCGCGAGTTGTTCTACTTGTGGCGGCGAACCGATGCCACGTTCAAAGTTGGCTCGATGCACGGCGAATGCGTCGGCACAAGTGCCACACTTGTCGCAAAACCCGAAGCCATTCCCGTCGCTGAATCGAGTCTGATCCTGCTTGGTGCGTTGCCCCTTGCACATCATACATTCACCGCGGTTCCAACCGAGGCGTTCCAAAGGCGACTGTTGGGGCGCGACCGGCTTTCCGGCACCACTCACGACTGCCTCCCAAGGATCGTTGGAGGCAGGACGTTTCGCGCTCGGTGCAGTCCCAATGACTGCATCCCACGGATCATATTTCGCCGGGCGATTCTCACCTGGCGCTTTCCCATCCCCGATAACCGCATCCCACGGACTATTGCCGGTTGGTGAAGTCTGAACCGGTTGTTTCGATAAGTCGGCAGTCGTTTGCGGTGGGGCTTTGGCAAGAGCGGAGATAGGAACGCGCTGAGGGTTCTGGGGCAGCGACACAGTGGGCTTTGATGGCTCGCTCGTGTACTTGATAACCGCGACGATCACCACGAAGGCGATGAACCCGCCGCCCCAAGTCTTCCCTGTAGTTCCTGACGACGTAACCGGCGTATTTGGGGCTGTCATCGATGCCCTAAGTTTGAGTTTGTGGATCGTTCGAGAGTGGCTCAACTCCAGGGCTTACGCACTATGTGCAGCCGCTAAAAACAAGGGTTTCCACGAGTTCGGCACCGACAATTTGGCCCGTTTTTGCACCCCAGGATCGCCGAAAATCTCGTAATTTCAGGCGTTTGAAGTGCGTAAGCCCTGGGCTCAACTCTGAACAGCTAAACTGTTGGGCTAACGCATCTCATGCGCAACTTACTCGCTCGACTGTCGAGCCGCAACGCCTCACTCCCCCAATCCCTTGTCCCAGTCGTCCATTTGTCGCTCTAGCTCCTCGAACGTCAGGCCCGGTGGGGCGGTGGGGGGCAGTTCCGCGGTGCGGTCGCGTGTCGCGCGGAGCGCCTCTTCGAGGCGGCGCACCCACGTTGGTACGTCAAGGCCCACGCCGCTGACGATGGCTTCCAGCGGTTCGATGGAGGTCAGCAGGCGGGCGAAGGCGGGGTTGGTTTCGGTCTGGCCGGCACGCGCGGACTCGGCGGCCGGGGCCACCTGCGCCGCGGCGCGGTCGATCTCCAGTGGGCGCGTGAACCGCTCTTCGAGGCGGTCGCGCACGGTGCGGAGCTTCACCCCGTAGCGCGACTCGCGCTCGTTCAACTCGGTCAGCAATTCGTCGGACAGGTCGACGGTCTTGTCGGCGATGAACGTGCGCCAGCGGGCCGCGAGCGCGTCGTACCCGCTCTGGCACAGCGCTTCGTGGGCGAGCGCGAGGGGCCGCATTCGCCACGCCAGCCGGTCGTACCGCACCTTCAGGCGCAGCATGTCGAGCAGGAGGTGGATGGTCTCGCCGTAGTCGGATTGCGTCGTCGTCGTGTTGGAGTCGCGGTACTCGTCGTAGTGCTCGACCAGCGATTGCAGCACGATCTCGGCGCTGCGGGCGGTGCGCGTGCGGTCCACGGTGCCCGCGTCCCAATCGGTCACCAGCTTCGGCCGCTTGGTGTTCGCTTCCTCGTTCTCGATCTCGTGATCGAGCCACGCGGTGACGCCGCGGGCCAGGATGCCGCGCATGTTCGACAGGCCGAGGAACGGCACCGTAAAGAGGTCGCTGCCGTACTTCGTCACGAACCCCTTGATCGGTTCCCAGTCGTCGTCGTCGCTCACGGTTTCCAGCACCGAGAGGCGCAGCGACTGGCTGTGCTGCACCCACAGGTTCTGGAACTCGGTGGCGATCTTGAACAGCGCGTCGGCCAGCGGGCCGTCCTCGCCGGTGGCGTCCGGCCCCCAGGTCGCGGCGGCGGCCAGCAGCGTATCGACGACGCCCGTGAGCGCGGTGCGGAACAGTTGGTCGAAGCTGCTGACGCGCCGGCCCTCCGGCGGGTTGTTCCACTCCATCGCCCGCGCGAGCTTCGTCAGTTGGAAGGTTTCGCGCAACAGGCCGAGCCGCGGCAGCCGGGTGACGAGGTCTTCGAGCACCGCGAGCGCGGTCTGCGCTTGCAGCACCTCGCGCGGCTTGCCGCCGTCCGACGGCGGGCAGTACAGCAGCGGCTCGCCCTTGAAGTGCGACACGAACGCGGGCAGGTACTGCCGCACGCTCGCGGCGTCGCCGCGGCCGATCGCGCGGACGATGTTCACCAGCAGCGGCTCCCACGAGTCGGGCGCGCGCGCCGACTGCTCGCCGCTCGCCAGTTCGGGCGCGCGCACGGCCGCGAGCGCCAGCTCCGCCCGGCGCACCTCCACGCACGCGCTCACGCCCAGGTCGAGCAGGTGCCCCTTGACCGCGCGGCGGCGGTCGAACTCGATCATCCCCTCGTGCCCGCTCGACGGGTCGGGCACTTCGATCGCGGTGAGCCGTTCGAGGAACGTGTCGAGCGAGTCGTTGGCGCGGCGGGCCGCGCCGAGCCACGCGGCCAGCGGGTCGTGGTCGCCGCCGGCCCACACGTCGGGCCGGGCCGCGAGCCGCCACAGCTTCGCCACCGCGTGCAGGAACCCCAGCCGGTCCTCGATGGCGTCGGCCTGCGCTTCCAGCGAGAACTCGCCCACCGGTTCCGGCGGGTCGCCCGCGAGCGAACCCTCCACGCCGTCGTCGGTCGAGTCCTTGTAGGTCATCCCCTCGTAGGCCGAGCCGTACTTGTCGGCCTCTTCGTCCTCGTCGTCTTTCTCGCGCGTCCGCTTCGCGATCAGCCACTCGTGCGGTTCGAGCCAGTCCTCGCTGGCGTTCGCTTCCAGCAGCTCGAAGAACCGCCCCAGCAGCGCCCCGCGCTCGGCCCCGGTGTCGGACGCCACGGTGCCGCGCAGCCAGCGCTCGGTCAGCCGCTCGAACGACGCGCCGGGTTCGTCCAGCGGGACCGTGTCGCTTTCGGACAGCCACGTCATCAGCAGGTTCATCGCGGCCTTCCACTCGCCGCGCTCGATCAGCGGTTCGATCACCTGCGCGAACGCGGTCGGGCTGGTGAACCCGTCGCGGTGCGCGCGCCAGAACGCGATCTCGTTCGAGTTGGGCTTGCGCAGCGACCACGCGGCCAGCGCGTCGGCCACGTGGTCCGCGGCCTCGGTGCGCTCGCCGCCGACGATCCGCGGCATGTCGGCCACGGTGCTCGTCGCGAACTTGTCCCACCAGTCGGCGAAGCGGCGCATGTTCGCGGCCAGCCGGTCGCGGGTGGCGTCGTCGGTGGCGACGGCAGCAGCGGCGCTGGCCCGCGCGTACAGGTCGAGGTGCCGGCCGGCGATGTGGATCAGCTCCTCCGCGCGCGGGTCGCGCACGGTGTCCTCGCGGCCGGGGAAGATCGGGAACAGCCCCTGGTAGCCGAGGATGTTCCACGGGTCGATGAGCGCGCCGCAGTCGATCCCGCGCCGCAGCAGGTCTTCGACTTCGGTGAGCAGCGGGAGCGCGTCGGCGGCCCGCTCGCGGTCGGCGGCGAACCCGGCCTCGGTCTGGCGGATGCGGATCTCCGTGCCGAACCGCACCGCGGGCGCGGCGATCTTCGCGCTCTGCCCGCGGGCCACGTTCGGGTAGCCCATCGCGGCGTAAAACTGCGCCAGCCGGCGGTCTTGCAGGTGCGACGCGCGCTGCGTGGCGATGGCCTGGTTGAGGAACTGCCGCACCCCGGCGAACGGCTGCTTCCGCTTCTCCGATTCCGCGCGCAGGCGCTCGCCGTGCGCGCCGGGCAGCGCTTTCAGCAAGCGCTGGTAGAAGGCGTCGCGGTAGCGGGCGATGCGCGGCACGAGCTTCGACAGGGTGACGGTGGAGTCGTGGTGGTTCGGCCCCGCGCCGCTCACGCCCGCGCCCATGAGGACGGTGCCGGCCAGCACCGCCGCGGCCTCGATCAGCCGCTCGCCGTGATCGCCGACCGTGTGCGGGCCGGGCGCGACCCAGGTGAGCAGCGTGTCGAGCGTCATCTGACGCAGGACGAAGCGGCGGAAGTAGCCGCTATTGTCGATGGTGTGCGGGTCCCACTCGCCGAACAGCACGTTGGGCCGCTTGTTGACCGGGTGAAAGTGGTCGTGCGCCCGCGGGTCGTAAGCGAGTTCGTCCAGCTTCGCTGGGTCGAAACTCGCTTCTTCCAGGAGCGCGGGTGCGGTCTCGCCCAACAGCTTGAGCGCGGGGCGGACGATGTCCGCGTACGCGCTGGGGCACACGCCCGCGCCGCCCAGTGCGAGCGGCACCGGCCGCACCTTCTCGTGCGGATAGAACTCGGTGTTGGGCCGCGTTTCCAGCACCGCGATGGGCCGGTAGCCGACGTAGTCGTTCAACAGGTTCAGCCCGCCGGCCACGAGCCGGTCGGCGGCGTCCCACGGTTGGCCCTGCCGCAGCACGGCCTCGCACGCGCGGGCCAGGAAGAACGCCCCGAAGAGCGCCGCGTCCGGCTGGTGCGCGAGCAGGTCCGAATGGTGCGCGCGGTAAGCGGCCGGGAGCTTCACCAGAGCCGCGTCGATGACCGCGCGGGCCTGGGCCGGGTCGCGGAACGCCGCCGCGCCGCTCGCGACGAGCTGATCGAGTTCGTGGTTCAGCCACACTGGGAGCGCGCGCCACGGGGCCGCGTCCCCGGTTTCGATCAGGTGCGCGCAGGCGTCGGCCAGCCCCTTCTGGAACCGCGGGTCGGGTCGCCCGTCGGAGAAGTTGAGGTAGCCGAGCAGCTTGGCCGGGTCGGTCCTGCGGGACAGTTCGTGGAAGATGCCGTCCATCCGCCGTCCATTCCTTGATTCCGCGGCGCGGAGGTACCGCGCGAGTTACCCTACAGCATAAAACAACCACGCCGGTCGAGAAAGGCCGGCACGCCCCAAACGGACGGTTCTCGTGACAACACCCGCGCTCCGCGTCGTCGCCCTCGTCAGCGGCGGCGGCACCACGCTCCAGAACCTGTTGGACCGCGCCGCGGCCGGGACGCTGCCGGCGCACGTGGTCGGGGTCGTGTCCAGCCGGGCCGACGCCTTCGGGGTGACGCGCGCCGAACGCGCGGGCGTGCCCTCAATCACAGTGAGCGCGTCGCCGCGCCGCGCAACGTTCGCCGATGAAGTGTGGAGCGCGGTGCGCGGGTTCGCGCCGGACCTGGTGTGCTTCGCGGGGTGGCTGCACCTGCTGCCGATCCCGGCCGACTTCCGCCACAAGGTGCTGAACATCCACCCGTCGCTGCTGCCGGCCTTCGGCGGCAAGGGCATGTACGGCCACCACGTCCACGAGGCCGTGCTCGCCTACGGCGCGAAGGTCAGCGGCTGCACGGTCCACTTCGCCGACGACACCTACGACACCGGCCCGATCCTGGTGCAGCGGTGTGTGCCGGTGCAACCCGCCGACACCCCCGACACACTGGCCGCGCGCGTGTTCCAGGCCGAGTGCGAAGCGTACCCGGAATCCGTCAGGCTGATCGCCGAAGGCAAGGTGACGGTGCAGGGGAGGCGCGTCGTGATTACGGGCTGAGGGCGAAGGCTCGCACCGAGCCGTGCCAACTCACAGTGGTGTTGGTGGGACGGCTATCGGGGAGCGCCTCCCCCACCCATCCCCCTGTTTGGCCGCGTGGCTCTGAGCCTTGAAATCCCAGCGTTTCCGCACTTCGCGCGAAAGGGCGGTGGCCTTTATCGCGCCGATTTGCAGGAAATACCAGCGTTCGGTGAAGGCCGGGGGCGGCCTTTATCGCGAAGCGTTGCAGCTTCCCGTGATTAGGTTGCAAAACCCGCAACAGTTAGGGGATACTAGGTCGGTCAAGCTAATCACGATAGGTGTTACGCAGTTGGCGGTCGGTCACGCCCTAAACCTGTGCAGGCTCTGGGTGTTGTGCCATCTCCCTCGCGGGGTGCCTTGCGCGGGTGGCGTTGTGGCTCTAGTGTAGCCCCATGAGCGTGCCCAAAGTCCACG
>SXHE01000766.1 GCA_005773755.1 Planctomycetia bacterium | reverse complement strand
TCGTCCAACAACTCCGCAAACAGTTGCCGCCGGGGTTCGTGTCGGCCCCGCGGGTGCGCCTCGGTGCGTACTTCGAGATGGACACGCTCATTATCGTCGAGGCGACCCGCGCGTGTGGGGTGGTGACCGCACCCACCGCGCCCCACCTGGGCGGTCGAAACCGATGTGCCGGAAGAGGACGAGTTCGAGGTGCAGATTTACAGCGCCGACGAGGAGCGGCAGTTGGTCGCCGTGATCGAGATCGTCAGCCCGGCGAGCAAGGACCGGCCTGACAGCGGCGCGCGTTCGTCGGCAAGTGCGGGGCGCTGCCGCGCAAGGGCGTCGCCGTCAGCATCGTGGACCTGGTGACGATTCGGCACGCGAACCTGTACGCGGAACTGATGGCGTTCGTCGGCCACCCGGACCCGACCGTCGGCCCCGAACCGCCGCCGCTCTATGTGTCGTCGTGCCGGTGGACCCCGAACGCGGCCGGTACGCGCGCGCGGCTCGAAGCGTGGTCGCACCCGATGGCCGTGGGCCAGCCGCTCCCGGCGCTACCCATTTGGCTGCCGGACGCGCAATCCGTGCTCCTCGACCTCGAGCGCGGCTACGAGCAAGCCTGCGAGGACCTGAGCATCCCGTAAGGGCTGAACGCCGGGCGCGCTCAGTCCTTCACTTTCGCGAAGATCGCGGCCTCGGTGTAGGTGATGGTCCCGTCCTGGTCGGTGTCGCACCGCGCGACGCAGTCGTTGAAGTGCGCGCTCTCCGAGAGCAGCCGGTTCTTCGCGTACAGCGTCACGAACGGCACGCCCACGTGCGCGCCGCCCATGTTCTTCGATCTCTCCTTCATCGCCGTGTTGAACGCGTCCGCGGCCTGCGGGTTCTCGAACCGGATCGGCCGCCGCGACTCCTCGCCGCGCACCACCTCGGTTTTCGAGAACAGCG
Source organism: Planctomycetia bacterium (assembly GCA_005773755.1). Lineage (GTDB taxonomy): Bacteria > Planctomycetota > Planctomycetia > Gemmatales > Gemmataceae > Gemmata. Next base: position 2,195 of record SXHE01000766.1, on the reverse strand, counting down.
TCAGACACCCCGGAACGAGTGCGAGCGATGCGACCGCGAAAACGGTCGCCGCGAAACGGGCGCGAAGCATAAGCGATCCCCCCATGGCGCACCCGTCATAGCGTCGACCGCGGCGCACGGGAAGACGAGAACTGACGCGCGCCGACGGCGCAATACCGAGCGCGCTGTTGCGTGCGCCCGCGGTTCGCGTAGGATTGGGGCCGGGAGGTTCTGCCATGCGCTCCGTTCCCGTCGCCGCGCTGCTCGGCCTCTTCGCACTCGCGCCCGTTGTTGCCGCGCCGGTGCCAAAGGCCGGGCCGCCGCGCCTCATTGCCGTGTCCAGTCACAAGGACGGGCTGTGGGGCGTGTACGTCGTTCACCCCGACACCGGCGAGAGCAAGCGGCTCACCCCGCCCAAGAGCGTGGCCTACGGGCCGACGTGGTCGCCCGATGGGTCGCGCCTCGCGTACTCGGCGCGCGACAGCGGGCACTCGGAAGTGTGGACGATGAAGCCCGACGGCACCGACGCGCGGCAGCTCACCAAAACGCAGGGCGACTGCTCGGAGCGCCGCTGGTCGCCGGACGGCAAGCGGATCGCGTTCATCTTGGGCAAAGACGGGAAGGACCGGATTTGCGTCGTCGATGTGGCGACCGGCAAAGTGACGGAGACGAGCGACGGCAGCTTCCCGTGCGAACAGTTGGCGTGGTCGCCCGACGGCACGCGACTGCTGTACGCGCGCCGTGTGGGAAAGTACTCGCTTCACACGGTCAACCCGGACGGTACCGACGACCGCAAGCTGTCGGACCCGCTCGGCGGGCGCTACGCGGCGTGGTCGCCGGACGGCGCGCGACTCGTTTACACCACGTTCGTTGCCGACGCGCCACCCGGCTGGCACCTGTTCACGGTCGGGGCCGACGGCAAGGGGAAAAAGCAACTCACGCCGGTCGCGAGCGCCAACGGGTACGCCTCCCCGCACTGGTCGCCGGACGGGAACCGGATCGCGTTCGGCGTGGTCGAGGACGGAGTGAATCAGCTCGCGACGGTGAGCGCCGCCGCTGGCGAGGTGAAAGTCATCACCGCTGGCCCGCGAGCGCACACCCATCCCCGGTGGTCGCCGGACGGCAAATCGCTGGGCTACGTCCGCACCAAGCCGGGCGAGCGCGGCGAACTGGTGGTCAGCGACCCGGACGGCACGAACGCGAAGGTGCTGCTCGTCAACGTCGACGGTCCGGTCGAGTGGAAGCCGAAGTGAGCGCGATTGGTGGTTGCGCGCCGCCCGCGTCCGCCGGTTGAAGTGGCAGCCCAACGCCCGTGAGCCTGTGCCCATGAAGCTGCTCCTCATCAACCCGCGCCTGCCGGAGAGCTTCTGGAGCTTCACCTGGGCGTTCCGAACGGTCGCGCGCGACAGGCGCGCGGCCATCTCCCCGCTCGGCCTCGCCACCGTCGCGGCCCTCACGCCCGCGCACTGGGAAATCCAGATCGTTGACGAGAACGTCGAGGAGATCGACTGGACCGCGCGGGCCGACGTGGTCGGGGTGTGCGGCATGGCGGTGCAGTACCCGCGGCAGCGCGCGATTCTGGACCACTTCCGCGCGGCGGGCGCGTACGTCGTCGCCGGCGGCAGCTACGCCTCGCTCTGCCCGGAGGAGTACCGCGACTGCGCCGATACCGTCGTGGCTGGTGAAGCGGAGTACCAGTGGCCGCGGTTCTGTCGCGAGTATGAAGCCGGCGCGCCGCGCGGGCTGTATCAGGAGACGGGCACGGTCGAGATGACGGACAGCCCGGTGCCGCGGCACGACCTGTTGAAGCTCGACAAGTACCAGTCGGTCGCGGTGCAGTTCTCGCGCGGGTGCCCGTTCCGGTGCGAGTTCTGCGACATCATCATCACCTTCGGTCGCAAGCCGCGGGCGAAGGCGCTCGCACAAGTGGAAGCGGAACTCGACGTGCTCCGCGCCCGCGGCGTGCGGAACGTGTTCTTCGTGGACGACAACCTGATCGGCCACCTGCCGCGGTGTCGCGAACTGCTGCCGGCGCTCGCGGCGTACCAGCGCCGGCACCGGTACGCCTTCGGCTTCGGCGCAGAAACGTCGGCCAACGTCGCCACGCAACCCGACCTGCTGCCGCTGCTCCGCGCCGCGAACTTCAACTGGGTGTTCGTCGGCATCGAGACGCCGAGCCAGGAAGCGCTGATCGAGACGCGAAAGGAGCAGAACAC
>SXHE01000765.1 GCA_005773755.1 Planctomycetia bacterium | reverse complement strand
GGCGTGATCGTGCGCAGCGCCGCAAACGTCGAGGCCGGCGCGAAGACGCGCCGCTCCGCGATCCTGCACGGGGTCTGGCTGCTGCTGTTCGTCTCGCTGCTGCCGGGGCTGCTGGGCCGCATCCCGACCGCGGCGCTCGCGGCCGTGCTCGTCTACACCGGGTGGAAGCTGTTCAACCTGCCGGGCCTGTACAAGCTGTGGAAGGAGAGCAAGAGCGAAGCGCTGATCTTCGTGGTTACCGCCGCGACGATCATCTCGTCCGACCTGCTCGCCGGCGTCGCGCTGGGCGTGGTGCTGTCCGCCCTCAAGCTGTTGCTGCGGTTCTCGGTGCTGAACGTGAACCGCGTGGACGAACCGGAACACCGGCGCGTTCACCTGCACCTGGAAGGCGCGGCCACGTTCCTCCGGCTGCCCGTCCTGGCTCAATCGCTGGAAGCCGTGCCGCACGGCCAGAAGTTGCACGTCCACCTCGAGAAGGTGCAGTTCGTGGATCACGCGGTCCTTCACCTGCTGCTCACATTCCAGAAGCAGTACGAGGCGACCGGCGGGACGCTGTTCATCGACTGGGACCAGTTGCACGCGCACTTCCACGGCACGCGCCCGCGTGCGAAGCCGGAGGGTTCGACGGACGAACTGGAAGCGCGCACCCCGGCCGGCTCCGTGCGGTAGCGGCGCGGCGTCGGCCCGTCGGTGGCTGCACAACGCAGATACGCAAAGCGCGTTTGTGGCGACCGGCGCGCTGAAACCGGGCGCATCACTTCGCCTTCAGCACGTCCAGAGTAATGTGCGAGGGGTGCTTCGCGCCGTGGTGGACGTGCTGCGTCGCCTTCTGGAAGTCGGCGTCGGTGGCCTCGAAGATGTTGGGCACGAACTTCTGCGGGTTGCGGTCGATCACCGGGAACCAGGTGCTGCTCACCTGCACCATGATCTTGTGCCCCTTGCGGAACCGGTGGTGGCCCCAGACCAGATCGACGGTGTACTCCTCGACCGCGCCCGGCTTCACGGCTTCCGGCTTCTCCAGGCTCTTGCGGAACCGCGCGCGGGCCGGTTCGCCGGCGATCAGGAGCTGATACCCGCCCATGTCCGGCTGCTTCTTGTAGTCCTCCGGGTACACGTCGATCAGCCGCACGATCCAGTCGCAGTCGGTGCCCGTCGTCGAGCCGAACAGCTTCACCTTCATCGAACCGGCGACGATCACGTCCTCGGTCAGCGGCTCCGTTTCGTAGGTGAGCACGTCGGGGCGGTTCTGGGTGAACCGCTGGTCCTGCACCATCCATTCGGGCCACTCCGGGCCGGGGTAGGTGGGGCGCACCGGGCGCGGGCGGTACGGCACCGGGTTCGCCGGGTCGCTCACGTACTCGTCGCTGGCGTCGTCGCCCGTCGGCGCGTCGAAGCTCAGTTTGCCCTTCGCGTGGAAGTACAGCTTGCGCGCCGCCGCGTCCTTCGGCGGCCACCGGTCGTAGCTCTCCCAGGTGTTCGCCCCGGTCTGGAACACCCGCGCTTCGGGGACCTTCTGGTTCGCCCCCGCGTCTTTGAGGTAGCGGGCGAAGAACGGGGCCTGCACGTCCTTGCGGAAGTACTCGCCGGTGTTCAGATCGAACGACACCTTACCGAGCTTGTTGCCCTTCCCGGCCGCCCAGCCGCCGTGGTTCCACGGGCCGACCACGAGGAAGTTCTGGTTCTTCGTGTCGTGCTTCTCCAGCAGCTCGTAGATGCGCAGCGGCCCGCGAAAGTCTTCCTGGTCGTACCAGCCGCCGACGTTCAGCGTCGGCACCGTGACCTTGTCGATCTGAGGTTCCAGCGACAGCTTCTTCCAGAACGCGTCGTAGTTGGGGTGCGCGACGAAGTCGTTCCACGTCGGGAGCTTGTTCTTGAAGTGCTTCTTGTTCACGTTCGAGAGCGCGCCGAGCTTCAGGTACCACTCGTAGGTGTCGTGCTTGTCGAACTTGAAGTCGTAGTTGGTCTTGTCGGTCTCCATCAGCGCGACGTACTCGAACCCGTAGCTGAGGCGGAACGCGCCGTTGTGGTGGAAGTCGTCGCCCAAGAACATGTCGGACGGCGACGCCTGCGGCGACACGGCCTTGAGCGCCGGGTGCGGGTCGAGGGCCGCGACCGCGGTGAGCCAGCCGGGGTAGCTGATGCCGAGCATCCCGACGCGACCGTTGTTGTTCTTCACGTGCTTCAGCAGGTACTCGATGGTGTCGTGGGTGTCGCTGGCCTCGTCCACGGCCTTAGGGTCCTTGGGGTCGCGCGCCGGCCGCAGCATCACGAACTTGCCTTCCGACCTGTACCGCCCGCGGATGTCTTGCAGCACGAAGACGTAGCCGTCTTCGGCCAGTTCCTTGAAGTAGTTGCCGAGCAGCCGCTCGGTGCGGCCGTCGATGCCGTAGGGCGTGCGCAGCAGGATGATGGGGAGCTTGCCCAACTCGCCGCGCGGGGCGTGGATCGTGGTGAACAGCTTGGTGCCGTCGCGCATCGGGACCATCGCGTCGGTGCGGTCGAACCGCTCTTGCGCGCGGGCCGCGCTCGCGATCAGGACAAGTGCGACGCAGACCGTAAGAAAGCGGGCGGTGGGCCGCATGGGAGTCTCGTGGCGGGTGGCGGGG
>SXHE01000764.1 GCA_005773755.1 Planctomycetia bacterium | reverse complement strand
GAGCCACGGGTACTGCGCCGAGGGGCGCTTCTTCCACGAGCCGGACAGCCAGCACGGGAGCATCCACGACGTACTCATGCTCGGCACCACGGCCGACACCTTCAAGCCGATGGGCAAGCCGTGGAACACCCCGCACTACGACGCGACCGGCTACGAGATGCCGATCGGCCACCCGGTCGTCGAAGGCCGACTGTTCCTCCGCGGGGCCGACGGAATCTACTGCTGGGACCTGCGCCGCAAGTAACACCTCGGCGTCGGAGCAATGACGTATGTTCACAATTCGATCGGGCTACTCCGATGGCTGTTCGCGGCGCGCGTTCCTGCGCGTCGGCGCGGCCGGGCTGGGCACGCTGAGCCTGCCGCGCCTGCTCCGCGGGGGCGAACCGGGCGACAAACCGTGGGTGCGGGACAAGTCGGTGGTGTGGCTGTGGCTCGGCGGTGGCCCGCCGCAGGCCGAGACGTGGGACCCGAAGCCGGGCGCGTCGGACAAGGTCCGCACCATGTTCGGTGAGACAAAGACCGCGCTCCCCGGGATCGCTTTCGGCAGCCACTTCCCGAAACTGGCGGAGCGTGCGAACCGGCTCGCCGTCGTCCGCTCGTTCCAGACGCCGTGCAAGGACCACCAGGACAACTGGGTCCGTGCGATGCTGACCGGGACCGATGCAAAACTGTCGCCGCCCAGCGCCGGGTCGGTGTACTCGTACCTGCGCGGCACCAATCACCCGAACACGGGGATGCCCAGCTACATCGTGCTCGACAGCGGCAACAACAAGGAGTTCCTGCAGGAGCACTTTCTCCGCGGCAACACCCACGGCGACCTGCCCGACGCCTACGCCCCGTTCAACCCTGCGGGCGTCATCACCAAGCCACCGAAGCCGACCGGGCCGCAGCGGAAGCCGGACGGTGACGTCACCTTCTCGCCTCTGCTCCACAACATGGAGCTGCGGCTCCCGGCCGACCGCGCCGCGGACCGCCGCGAACTGCTCCGCGGACTCGATACCGCAACCCGTGGGCTGGAGTCGGACCGAGCGTTCGCCGCCCACGACGCCTACATCGATCAGGCGTACACGGTGCTCAAGGGGAGCGTCGCGGAGGCGTTCCGCCTCGACCGCGAGGATCCGAAGACCGTCGAGCGGTACGACACGAGCGACATCACGCTGACGTGCCCGAACTTCCTCAACCTGCCCGATTTCCCGCGGCGGCCGTCGATGCTCGGCCGACAGATGCTGCTGGCCCGGCGGCTGTGCGAGGCCGGGGCCGGGCTGGTGATGGTCGAGAACTGCGGGTGGGACTTCCACAACGAGGGGCTGAACCCGGGGGTGAAGGCCGGGCTCGAAGGCTTCGGACCGCAACTAGATCGAGCCGTGTCCGCGTTCCTCGACGACGTGAAAGAGCGCGGGCTAGAGGACCGGATCCTGCTGGTCGTGTGCGGGGAGATGGGGCGCACGCCGAAGATCAACCCGAAGGGCGGGCGCGACCACTGGCCCACTCTGGCCCCGCTGTTTCTTGCCGGCGGCGGGTTCAAGATGGGCCAGGTGATCGGGAAATCTGACCACGAGGCCGGTCGCCCGGTTACGACGCCGGTGACGACCGCGGACCTGATCTCCACCGTGCTGCGGACCCTGCTCGACCCGACGAAGTTGCGGCTGTTCCCGAACATCCGCCAGGATCTGCTCCGCCGCGTCGAGCAGGGCGAGCCGATTCCCGGACTCACCTGACCCTCCCCGAAGGCACACCGATGCGCGTTCGTGCTCCTCTGCGGTCTCGCGGGCCTTTGCGCGTCTGCATCGCTTGCACAGGCCGCGGACTTCCAGCCCGGCCGGCTGCCGGCCGATCGGGTAGTGAGTTCCGCGGTCCCAGCGGAACCCGCCCCACCGCCTTGACCGATGCCCAGCGGGCACTCGAATACGCGCACCTCGCACCGGCTCCGGAACACCTCCTCACCGGCGGTGCGCTCCGGCCGATGCGGCACCTCTGGCGCTGATATCAATCACTCGTCCGACACCCGAGCCGGCGCGCCACCCAAGGGCTAAAGAAAAGGCCCGCGGTTCACCTCCCCGGTAACGCATGGAGCTGATGTCCGTCCCACCCGTTCCCAGTTGGGAGCGTGGAGGGACGGACATCGACTCGGCTACGTCAGCGGGTCAGCGACAGATGCACCGCTTGCAATTCCGGGAAGACCCGGAGAGCGGCTCGTACGGCCCGGCGCAAGCGGTTCATGAAGTCCTTGCCGGTGAGCACCCGGTGGATCTCGGCGGCCCGGACCTCGGGCAGGTCACTCGGGACGCGGATCGTCACGTGGATCTCGTCGATCACCACGGTCTTGGCCACAACGGCTCCTGTGTTAAAGTCTGTTGGGCGAACCTACGGCATCTCGCGGGCGGCGTCGAACACCATCAGCGCGAAGAAGATGGCGGCGATCAGGTACAGCACGGCGGTCTCCGGGACGTGGGGTTGAGGGGTACGGGAATAGCGTCACGAAGTCGGAGTTGGTGGACGAGATTCGGTCGGAGAGTGGCGTTCGATTCTGGGTATCGCACGGGCTGACGCACGCACCCGAAGGCGCGTACTCGACCGGCCGATTTCCTTCACCGAACGCGCTCATTCGACTGAACCCTTTCCGCCGATTCCGGTCAACTCACCAGGCCGAAGCGGCGGGCGGCGCGTTTCAACCAGCTCCCGGTCTGGACGGCGACGGTGGTGCTCGCCACGCTCACCGCGCCGACGGCCGCTGCGGCGGCGTGCGGCACGACCAGGCAGACGATGCCGACCGCCAGCCCGACGCCGAGGCCGACGCACAGCATCCGGCGCAGCGGGAGCGCCTCGCCGGCGACCGTGCCCACGGCGGCCACGGCGTCGCTCGCGGCCCGGCACCGGGACGTCACCGCCTCCTTCGTCTTGGTGGCCGCACCGGTCAACGCGTCGCGCGCGGCG
>SXHE01000763.1 GCA_005773755.1 Planctomycetia bacterium | reverse complement strand
TTTGTGTTCGGGCAGGCACGCGGCGCACTGGGGAAGGGCGGCGTGCATCGCTTCGGGCGCTTCGCCCACGCTGAACCCGCCCAGCGCGTAGCCGGGGAAGTCCATCGCCACCAGCTCGCGCGCGCACTCCGCGCGCAGGTCGAGGTTCAGCCCGCCCTGCACGATGGCGAACTGGGCCTGATCGGGCCGCGTGTGGTGCCGCTTGCACCGCTCCGCCCAACCGATGCTCCGGCGCACCGCACGGCGGATCACATCGGGGTCCGCGTCCGCGGGCGGGCACTCGTCGAGCACCATCGCGATGTCGGAGCCGAGGTTCTGCTGGATCTCGACCGCGCGCTCCGGGGTCAGTTCGAGCGGCGAGCCGTCGATGTGACTCTTGAACTTGGCCCCGTGGTCGGTGATCTTCACCTGCCCGGCGAGGCTGAACACCTGGAACCCGCCACTGTCCGTGAGGATCGGGCCGGGCCAGTGCATGAACGTGTGGAGACCGCCGAGGTCGCGGACGATCTCGTCGCCGGGGCGCAGGGCGAGGTGGTAGGTGTTGCCCAGGATGATGCCCGCGCCCGCGTCGCGCACCATCTCCGGCGTCCGCCCTTTGACGGTGGCCTGTGCGCCGACGGGCATGACCGCGGGCGTGGGCACGTCGCCGTGCGGCGTGTGCAGCGTGCCCGCGCGCGCGATGTCGTTGGTCGCGTGAAGGGTGAAGGTGATGCTCATAAAGACTGAAAATTAACCACAAAGGCACAAAGGCCACAAAGAAGCGAAAGACAAGAGAGAGCAGTCCAAAAGAACGCTTCTCTCGTCTGCTGTCTTCTTTGTGGCCTTTGTGCCTTTGTGGTTAATTCCTTTTACTGCTTTCCCCTAGTCCCCGCGGAGCTTAAGGTTGAACTGGCCCAGTCGCTCGCGCACTTCCGTGAGCGAGGTCTGGCCGAAGTTCTTCGCCTCCAGCAGTTCGTCCGCGGTGCGCTGAACCAGTTCGCCCAGCGTGGTGATGTTCAGCCGGTTCATGCACTTGCGGGCACGCACCGACAGGTTCAGGTCGCTGACCGGCTTGCCCAGCGTGGCCTGTTCTTCCGGGCTGAGGTTCGCCTGCGGCCGGTAGCGGAACTCGTACTGCTGGCCCTGGTCCAGCGACTGCCCGATCCGCAACTGCTTCGCGTTCATGATCGCGCGAATCTCTTCCAGCGACGTTTCGCCGAAGTTTTTGCTCGCCAGCAGTTGCGACTCGGTGACGCGGGTCAGGTCGCCGAGCGTGCGAATGTTCATCCGCTTGAGGCAGTTGCGGCTCCGAACGGACAGCTCGAAGTCGGTGATGGGAACCTCCATCACCTGCTTGTTGAGGAAGTTGGTCTGCTCGTCTTCCGGGTCGTAGTGCATCGACAGCGACGCCTCGGCGTCCTTCACGAACAGCTTCGCGCGCTCGTCGCGCGGGTCGGCCTTCGCCAACCGCCGGAAGCAGTCGGTGGCCTTATCGTACATGTCGTTGTCTTCGTACAGCACGCCCAGGTTGTACAGCACGCCCTTGCCGACCGGCGGGTACTTGAGGCACCGCTCGTAGAACCCGATGGCCTCGACGTCGTTGCCTTGCAGGTCGTTGAGGAACGCCAGGCGGAACAGCGCCGCCGCGTGCCGCGGTTCCAGCTCGATGGTGCGCTCGTAGTACTTCGCGGCCCGCGGCGCGTCGCCTTCGGCTTCCGCGAGCGAGCCTTCCTGGAAGTAGTACTCCGGGTTGTGCGCCGCCGCGTCCTTGAGCTTGGTGAGGATCGACTTGGCGTCGCCGAGGTGCCCCTGAAGGCGCAGCACGCCGGCGCGCTGCAGTTGCACGGACTGCGGGGCGTACCCGGCTTTCTCGGCCTTGTCGAACGCCTTGACCGCGGCCTCGTAGTGGTCGGTGGTGTCGGCCGCGGCGTCTTCGGCGTAGGGCCGGGCCTGACCGAGCGCGACGTGCGCCTGACCGAGGAAGAACGCGGCCAGTGGGCCTTCCGCCTGTTTCAGGTGATCGATGGCGGCGCGGCCGTGACCGAGGAAGTAGTTGGCGACGCCCATCTTGAGGTGGATCTTCTTCTGCTGCGGGGCCGCGGCGACCGCGAGCCGCTTCGTCAGCGTGTCGATGATGTCCTTGAGGTTGCGGATCTGCGGGCCGCCCTGGGCCAGCCCCTCGCGGAGCTTGCTCACCATGCCGCCTTCGAAGTCTTCGCGCTCGACCAGCAGCGCCTTCAGATCGACGAGTGATTCTGTCACGACTGGCTCCCACGGGCCGACGACAACTCAGACCCCGCGGGGTTGGTGTGTCGAGCGTCCCGATTCGGTCGGGCCGGGCCTTGCCGCGTGTCGGCAGATCACGCGAGAACCGGCGGAATAAACGTGGCGTGCCGAAGATAGGAATAATAGCAATTCGGGGGGGCAAAGGGCAAGAGGAGCCGCCGGGCCTTGTGCGGCGGTCCCGGTGTGGTAGCATCGGGGCGCGAAGGCTTGTTCACGCTAAGAGGCTATCCGAGAAGTGGCGTTGAAGTAAACGGCAGTCCACGAACATGATACGCGCTCCCGACCTGAGGAGCGTAGTCATGGACGAAGTCGCGAAGCGGAAGGCGTACCCGAGTGACCTGACGGACGAGCAGTGGGA
>SXHE01000762.1 GCA_005773755.1 Planctomycetia bacterium | reverse complement strand
GAGAGCGGCAACCAGATCGGCGTGTTCGGGCGGGTCGGCTCGCGCCCGCTGAACGAGGCCGAACAGAAGAAGATGTACCTGCGCGACGGCAAGCCGTGGGCCGTGAGCGACGACTGGCGCGACGCGCTATACGAGGAGCGCTGGCGGCCCAAGAAGCGCCGCCGTAACACGCGCCAACGCACCACCTAATGGTGCCACTTAGCAGTGTCGCCAAAGGCGACACGCGCAGGGTCGCCGCGTGCTACACGTCGCACGCGGCGACCGCTTGTTTCAGCCCGGCGTAGGCGTCGCGCGTCGGAATGAACTCCTGCCCGACGTATCCCTTGTAACCCACATCGACCAACTTCTTGATGACCGCGGGGTAGTTGATCTCCTGCTTGTCGTCCAGTTCGCCGCGGCCCGGCGCGCCGGCCGTGTGAACGTGGCCGATCAGTTCCTTTGTTTGCTCGATGCGGCGGATCAGGTCGCCGTGCATCAGTTGAACGTGGTAGATGTCGAACAGTAACTTCACCCGCGGGCTGCCCACCTTCTTGATGACGTTGGCGACGAAGTCGAGGTCGTCGCCCTGGTATCCGGGGTGGCCCTTCATCGGGTCGGTGTCGTCGCGCGTGTTCAGGTGTTCGAGGCACACGGTCACGCCCTTTTTCTCCGCGTGCAGCGCCAGCTTTTTCAACCCCTTCACGCAGTTGGCGAAGGCGTCATCGGCGGTGATCGTGGCCGACTTGGGGTCGTCCGGGTCGGTCCACTTGTAGCCGACGAAGGCGATGACGTTGGGGAACCTGGCGTCGGCGCACTGGTCGATGGTCTTGCCGGTAGTCTCGATGATCTGGTCGTGGAACTTGGCGTTGTTGAACCCGCGCATGAAGGGTGCACCGGGCATCCCGTTCGAGGCGATGGCGCACACGAGGCCGTTTTTCTTGAGTGTCGGCCAGTGTTCAGGAGCGATCAACTCGACCGATTTGCACTCCAGCTCTTTCGCGACCGCGCACACCTTGTCCGCGTTCCACTTGTCGCCGCGGGCGTTGAAGCACCAGAACGCGACCGACTGATTGACGCGGCCTTTCATCTTGTTCTTCGGCTCCTCGGCGGCACCGGCGAGGACGGGCACCGCGACGCTCGCGGCTACGGCCCCTTTGAGCACCTGACGGCGACTGTTCACGACTAACTCCGGGTAACGCGGATCGGGAGAGGGCGGTACGCGGCGAGTATACCGCACCGATCTTCGCGCGCGCCCCGAAAAGCGCCGGCGCTCACCACGTCTCCTCCTTCGGTAGCTCCTTCGATTCGCCCGGCTTCGGCGGCGGGTCGCGGAAGAAGATCAGGAACACGACCAACACCGCGCACGCCCCGACCGCCGGGATCAGCCAGATGTTCGCCCAGTCGTGCAGGATCGTGCCGGCCGGCGTGTCCAACTTGTGCGCGGCCATCACCATCCCCGCGAGCAGCGTGCCCACGAACGCGCCGACGCCCCACAGGATGAACGCGATAAAGCCCTGCGCCGCACCGCGCATCCGTTCGTTCGCCTCGTCATCCACATAGAGCTGCCCCGCGATGAACAGGAAGTCGTAGCACACGCCGTGCAGCAGGATCGCGCCGAAAATGAGCGCGGTCTGCGCCCCGACCGGCGAACTCATGCTGTTCGAGAGGAGGAAGTACCGCGCGGCCCAGGCGACGATGCCGATTGCGATGGTCAGCTTGTACCCGAACCGCCACAGCATCAGCGGCAGCAGGAACAGGAACACCACGTCCGAGACCTGCGCGAGCGTCATGCGGGCCGACGCCTGCGGCCACTCCAGTTGACTCAGGTACACGGCCATGTTCACGAAGTAGAAGTACAGCGGGATGCAGATCAGGAACATGCACACGATGAAGATCGCGAACGACCGCTTCTTCATGAGCGCGAGCGCGTCCAGGCCGAGTATCTCGCCCACGCTTACGTTCGCGCCCACCTTCTTCGGCGGCGTGTGCGGTAGCGTGAACGCGAACAGCCCGAACACGATGGAGATCGCGCCCGCGAGGTAGAACTGGATCGACGAGCTTTCGCCCTTCATCAGGCTGAGCGTTACGCCGCCGGCGATCCACCCGATTGCAGAGAAGATTTTGACCCGCGGGAAGTCCTGCTTCGCGTCGGCGAGGTGGTGCAGCGACAGCGAGTTGCCCAGCGCGAGCGTCGGCGCGAACGTGCAGCAGTAAAGGATGAGCAGCGGGTAGAAGGTGCCGAACGTGTCCGCGTGCGGGATGGTGCACAGGATCAGACCCCCGACGAGGCCGAGAATGCCGAGCAGCTTTTCGGACGCGAAGTAGCGGTCGGCGATAAGCCCGACGAAGAACGGGGCGATCATCGAGCCGATGGCGAACGCGCCGTAGGCGAGGCCGATCTGCTCGCCGGGGAACTGGAGCGTCTTCGCTAGGTACGCCCCCATGCTGGCGTACCACGACCCCCAGATGAAGTACTGGAGGAACATGAAAACGCAGAGCTGAATCTTCAGCGAGGCTTGGTTCATCGGGCGCTCGGGTGCGGGTGCGAGTACGAAAGCCGGCAGCATACCCGCGGAGCCGAGCAAACGCCACGAGGTAAGCGGGCGTGGGTGTGCCTTTACGCCGAGGGCGATGTATCTAACAGCCCGGGATCGGCACGCGCTTCGCGTGCGGCTTCGTGGATCCCTATTCAGCCCCGGAGGGGCGACCGATGGTAGCCCAGG
>SXHE01000761.1 GCA_005773755.1 Planctomycetia bacterium | reverse complement strand
GGGCGGGCCTCCCGGCCTGCCTCAGCTACGGCAGGCCGGGAGGCCCGCCCCACGACGAAACACCAACCACACACCCCCAACTGGAGCCAGAACATGACGATGAACCTCGACCGCCGCCATCTGTTGCGCGTCGGTGCGGTCAGCACGGCGGTCTCGATGTCCGGGTGGATGGGCCGGCTGGCCCAGGCCGCCGAAACGAAAAAGGTGAAGCCGAAGCGGTCCGTGATCCTGCTGTGGATGAACGGCGGGCCGAGCACCATCGACCTGTGGGACCTGAAGCCGGGTCACGAGAACGGCGGGCCGTACAAGCAGATCGACGCCGCCCCGGACCTGAAGATCGGCGAGCACCTGCCGAAGCTCGCCAAGCACGGCAAGAGCATTGCCGTTCTCCGCGGTATGACCACGAAGGAGGGCGACCACGCCCGCGGCACCTACCTGATGCGCACGGGCCAACTGCCCGGTTTCGCCGGCATCCAGTACCCGAGCATCGGGTCGCTCGTCTCGAAGGAGCTAGGCGACGCGAAAGCCGAACTGCCGAACTTCATCAGCATCGCCCCGCAGCGGTTCTTCTCACAAGAGGCGTTCGGGCCGGGGTTCCTCGGGCCGGTTCACGCCCCGCTGATCGTCGGCGACAACCAGTTCAACGGCGGGCAGGCTCAGACCCTCCAGCAGATCGACGGCATCCTGAAGGTCGCCGACCTGGACCGCCCGAAGGCCATCGATGAGGCCACCCACGCGGCCCGGCTCGACATGCTCCGCGAGGTGCAGGAAGACTTCGCCGCGGCCCGGCCGGGTAGCGTCGCCAAGAGCCACGCCGCCGCCTACGACCGCGCGATCCGCCTGATGCAGTCCGACGGCGGCAAGGTGTTCGACCTGACCGCCGAGAAGGACACCACCCGTGACAAGTACGGCCGCAACCTGTTCGGTCAGGGGTGCCTGCTGGCCCGCCGGCTGGTCGAGAAGAACGTGCCGTTCGTCGAGGTCACGCTCGGCAACTGGGACACGCACGGCAACAACTTCGATCTGGTCAAGGGGCTGTGCGGCACGCTGGACGCGGCATGGGGCGCGCTGATGGACGACCTGAAGGAGCGCGGGCTGCTCGAAACCACCACCATCGTGTGGATGGGCGAGTTCGGCCGCACCCCGAAGATCAACCAGGGCAAGGGCCGCGACCACTACCCGAACGCATGGAGCACGGTGATCGCTGGCGGCGGCGTGAAGGGCGGGCAAGCGGCCGGTAAGACGAGCAAGGACGGTACGACCGTCGAAGAGCGCCCCACCTCGGTGGTGGACTTCCTCGCGACCGTGTGCGCCGCAGCCGGCATCGACTTCGAGAAGCAGAACATGTCCAACGTCGGCCGCCCGATCCGCATCGTCGAGAAGGGCGCGCAGCCGGTGAAGGAGGTGCTGGCGTGAGGAACCTCATTCTTCGAGCCGCTTGCGGCTTCGCGGGCGTGCTGGGCCTGTTCGCCGTACCCACCGCGACCGCCGCGCCCGACGAGGCCCCAGCCCCGCGGCCCGGCGTCCCCAAGTTCACCCCGAAGTTCAACGACGCCTTCGAGGTGCTGCTGTACACCAATCAGCGCCCGGTCCGCATCCGTGCCACCGCACTCAACGAGGGCAAGTCCGTCGGCGAGATGTGGCGCGACCGGCTCCAGAAGGCGTTTGACTACTGCGACCGCGACGGTAACGGCACGCTAAACGCGAAGGAAGTGGGGTTCGCCTTTTCCGACCAGGGTATGAGCCAGTTGCTCGCCAACGGGTTCTACCAGCCCGGCCAGACGACCAGCCCGACACTGGCCCGGATGGACAAGGACGGCGACGGCAAGGTCACGTTCGAGGAGTTCGCCAACTCGTACTCCATGACGGCCGCGCAGATCATCCGCGCGCAGCCGATGCAGCCCGATTACAACAACAACGCGGCCGTGACCGAGGCCGTGTTCAAGCTGCTCGACGGTAACGGCGACGGCAAGCTCACGAAGGACGAGGTGAAGGCCGTCGAGAAGCTCCTCACCACCCGCGACGCCGACGAGGACGAGTGCCTGAGTGCGCAAGAGTTGACGCCGAACCTGTACAACCCGAACGCCAACGTGCGGCGGTTGGGCCAGCAGCAATTCAATCCGCCCAACGGGTTGCCTTACACTGACCCGGCCGCGGCGCGCCAGATGGTGAGCGTGTACGAGGCCGGGCGCATCCCCGGCACCGTCACGCAGCAGGTCATCAAGAAGTACGACAAGGACGGCGACTTCGACCTGACCCAGGCCGAGATCGGCTTCGACGACGTGACCTTCAAGGCGCTCGACAAGGACGGCAACGGCAAGCTCGACGGCGAGGAACTCGATGTGTGGCGCACCGGCGCGCCGGACGTGGAGATTACCCTGTCGCTCGCGCCGAAGGCCGTCGATTGTGTGGCGAAGCTGACCGACGAGAAGGGGGCCGCCGCTCGCGGGTTCAAGATCAAGCAGGTCGAGAACGGCCGGCTCGTGCTACACATGGGCCGGCAGCCCATCGACTTCTGGGCGTTCGCGCCGGTCACACAGTACGGCCAGCAGTCACTGAAGGTGCAGTACGGCTACATGTTCACGCAGGCCGCGGGCGCGAAGGGCCACATCGAGGAGAAAGACCTCGCCGGCCCGAACGCCATCAACTTCCAGTTCGTGAAGGTGATGTTCGAGGCCGCGGACCGCGACGCCGACGGCAAGATGACGAAGGCCGAGTTCGACGCCTACTTCGACCTTCAAGACAGTTTCCGCAACCTGAGCGTGAGCCTGACCCCGACGGTGCAAACACCGTCGCTGTTCCAACTGCTCGACGAGAACCGTGACGGGCGGCTGAGCGTGCGCGAGCTGCGCACCGCCTGGACCCGGCTGCTCGCGTTGGAAGAGCCGGGCGCGGAGGTCGTCACGAAGAACATCATCCAACCGGCGGTGAACCTGCGGCTGTCGCGCACCTTCGACCGGTACTACGTCAACCAGCCGCAGCCGGCGGGCGGGTTCTACAACCCGAACCAGCCGACCGCGGTACCGACGAAGGGGCCGCTCTGGTTCCGCAAGATGGACCGCAACGGCGACGGCGACGTGTCGCGAGGAGAGTACGTCGGCACGAAGGCCGAGTTCGACGCCATCGACGCCGACAGCGACGGCCTCATCAGCCTGAGCGAGGCCGAGGCCTACGACAAGAAGATGCGCGAGAAGGACGGTGACAAAGACCCGCCCAAGCCGGGCGAAAAACCGGCCCCGCCCGGCAAGCTGCCGCCGGTCCCAGGCGAGAAGTAGTAAACGAATGACGCGCGGCGGGCGAGTGCCCGCCGCGTTTCTTTTTTATGCCTTTGGAAGCCGCAACCGCGAGGTTAACGTTACCCGCACCCTCGCGGTCGCGGCTCGCCGGATGTCTGTTCCCCCGCAACTTATTACGCGGCCACGAGGCGAAACAGCGTGATTTCCGGCCGCGCGTTGAACCGCGCGCGGATGATGTAGCCCAACCCCGGATTGATATACAGCGTCCGGCCGTCGCCCAAGTCGAACGTGCCGCGCGTGTACCGGCGGTTCTGTACCGGCAGCACCGGGGCCGGCAGGAACCGGACCTTGCACTGGCCGCCGTGCGTGTGGCCCGACAGAATCCACCCCCGATAGTTCCCCCACACCTTCAGATCGACCACGTCCGGGTTGTGGCACAGCACCACGGCGGGCTCGTCGGCCCCGATCTTCGGCATCACCTCGTCCGGCCGGAAGTGCGGCCCCCAGAAGTCGTCGATGCCGGCGATGCGCAGTCCCTGAACGTCGCGACTGGAGTTGCGCAGCACGGTGACGCCGAGGCCGACGAGTCGCTTCAGGAGCATCTCACCGATGGCCGCGTCCTGCCAGTGTTCGCCGTAATCGTGATTGCCGAGAACCGCGAACGTGCCCAGCGGCGGCGCGGCGAGGTGTTCGAGCACGCGAGCGACTTGGTCTGTGCGCTCCGGCCCGCCCTGACTGAAGAAGTCGCCGGTGATCACGACCAGATCGGGCTTCAGTTCGGAGACCATGCGCAGCGCGGCGGCGAGGTAATCGGAATCGACGCGCGGCGGGCAGACGTGCAGATCGCTGACCTGCGCGAGGGTGCGCCCGTGCCACGCGGCCGGCAGCCCGCGAACGGGCATGTCGAGGCGGACGATCCGCACCCAGTGCGGCTCGATGCGCCAGGTATAAGTACCGACGCCGAGCGCGGTCGCGGCGGCACCCAACAAGAACCGACGGCGGCTGAGGCGCAACTTCATGCCTCCAGTCTACCGCGACCGCGACGCAGGCGGGAACCCCGACCTGTAGTTCGCTTATCGCCCTCGGACCAGTCGGAACACGCAGAAGCCAATTCCGAGGAGGCCAATCGGTAGGAAAATATCCACGCCGAGCGCTGGTGCGGTGTTGAGCAGTCGCCCGTCGGGGCTGGGGTCCAGAGTGATCAGGAGGGCACTAACGCTCATGATTGCGAACCCGACGATCCCGGCGACCCAGACGATCGGGTTGCGGCCGGTTGGTGGGGCAACACTATTACTCTGGTGCTCCCGGTGAAGTGACTGCTCGCGGGTCGACTGTGAGCACGCAGCGCCGCACGTTGCACACAGCGATTCACCGTCCGCGTCCCCAACGGGCTTCGCACACGTCATGTGAATCGGGCAGGCGCACGCCTCACAGAATCGCCCGTCGATGATACTGCCGATGCGATCGTGACAAAGCACACACGATAATCCGACGAGCTGTCGCATCGCCTTGTCTCCGCATGTAGTCAGGATCAGTTCCGTCTGTGGGTTCGGACCTCACTTCAGTCCCGGGTCGTGTCTCGGTCTGTGGTACAGACGAGACGCCTGCGCCGCAAACCGAGACCCGACCCGACTGCACCTCCTCACCCCGTCGACCCCAGCATTCGGTCGAGCGAGTCGGCGGTTTGGTACACCAGCGCTTCGGCCAGTGGGTGTAGGGGTGGAAGTACTCGAACGTGAGGTAGCCCTTGTAGCCGGTGGTGTCGAAGGCTTCGAGCACCGCGGGCCAGTTTGTTGTGCCGTCTTCTGGCGGGGCTTCTGATCGAAACTCGCGGCGGCAGGCCGGTGACCTACGGCAACCGGGTGCACAACTCGTTTGTGATTCCTCAGAACGCAGGGCTTACGCACTATGAACCGCTGACGGTATAGGGGTTTGCGGCTAGATGGAGGGTGTCGGGAGGATATCCGATGCCCTTATCGTTGACCAGCGTGTTCGCGGACATCCCCGACTTCCGGGTAAGCGTCTCGGAAGTTGGTGGGAACAGTGTTCAGTTCGGTGTAGCTTTGAGCGTCGGTGTGAAATCACTCCGCAGGAGGCCGTCATGTCTGAGCCACTGTCAGCCGAACAGGAAGCGAAGGCCCAAGAACTGGCCGCGCGCATCACGGCCCGATCCGCGGACGCGATCCTGGAGATGGCCCGTCGGCTCGTCGCCACCACCGACGACACGCTCTTCGGCGACACCGAGTTCGCATTGCGCGATCGAGCCCAGGGCCTCGTCGCCGATGCCTATGCCGAGCACCTCCCCCAAAAAGTGGTTACACCATATCCGCCATCGACTGCCCCCACTGCGGGAGCCGTGCCCCGTTCCACGGCTACCGCGAGAAGACGGTCGAAACGCTCGGCGGGGCGGTCACCTGCAACCGGGCCTACTACTACTGCGGACTCTGCTCCACGGGCTGCTGCCCCTGGGACGAGCGGGTCGGATTGACGGCCCAACGCCTCTCGCCGGCGGTGGAACGACTCGCCGCGCTCTGCGGGGCGGTGGCCGACAGTTTCGAGAAGGGTACCGAACTGCTCGCGGAAACGGCCGGGATCGTGTTGGGCGAATCGACGGTCGAGCGGACCACCGAAGCGACCGGCCACCGGCTCGCGGAGCACATGCGGAAGGGCCGCACCTTCGGCGGCAAAGGGGCGTGGGACTGGTTCCGCGACGCCGGCGGACGCACCGTGGGGTACATCGGGATCGACCCAACGGGTGTGCGCCAGCAAGGTCCGCACGGCGAAGCCGCCGATGGTCGAATGGCGTATGTGGGGATGATCTTCAACCCGCGGCCGGATCGGGAGCGGGTGTTCGAGGGCTTGCCCGAGTCGGGCGTGGCGATGAAGGCGCGGTACGTGAGCGGCCTGTATCCGCTGGCGGAAATGGGTCCGCTGTTACGACGGCAAGGCGCGCAAGTGGGTCTGGATCGCGCGCGGGTGTGGGTGGCGTTGACCGACGGCGGGGCGGGGTTGGAGGACTTCGTGCGGCTGAACTTCCCGCGCGTGGACGCGGTGATTCTGGACTTCTATCACGCGGCGGAGTACCTGGCGAAATTGGCGGCCACGCACTTCCCGACGGACGATGTGGCGGCATTGGATCAGACGAAGGTGTGGTCGCGGGTGCTGCGCGACGAGGGCGGCCATGCGATGATCGGTGTGTTGGAGAACGGTGCTTGGCCGAACCGGACCGGGTTGTCGGCGGTGCGTGCGGAGGTGTTGGGTTACTTCCGCAAGCAGGTGGATCGGATGGACTACCCGACGTACGAGGCCAACGGCTGGTACATCGGTTCGGGCGCGGTGGAGAGCGCGTGCAAGGCGGTGGTCGGCCAACGGCTGAAAGGTTCGGGGATCCGATGGAGCGAAGCCGGCGCGCGCCGTCTATCATGTGCGCGCGTTGTATCGCAGCGAACACACCCAATGGACCGACTTCTGGCGACGGTTAACGGCTGCCTGAAACAAACGTCTACCAACTAATGTGGTGCTTACCCCTTGCGGTGTGCGGATTGAAAGTCAGTAGAACGAACCGCCCTGAATGGGCGTCTGCCTCTTATGTCTTTCAATCCGCATTCCGCATTCCGCAATCCCTAGCGCCGCTTCTTCTTCTTGCGGTCTTCGGCGCGTTCTTTGGCGCTCTTGCGGTGCCCGGTGTCGCCCTTCTTCACGATGCCGTCCATGCCGCCGGGGAGGAACGCGCCGGCTTTGCCCAGGCCCGTCACCATCTTGAGCCGCTGCCACATGGACATCGACGCCATCTGCTTCATCAGCGCGCGGACCTGATCGAACTGCTTGAGGAACTGGTTCACCTCGTGCGGTTCGACGCCCGCACCCTTCGCGATGCGGCGGCGGCGCGGTGTGTCGATGGAGTCCGGGTCGTTCCGCTCCTGCTTCGTCATCGAGTCGATCATGCCCTGCACGCGCTTCAGGGCCACTTCCGGGTCTTCGCCTTCGGGGATCATCTCGGACATGCCCGGCATACGCGAGATCATGTCCTTCATGCCCAGCTTAGCGATCTGCTCGAACTGTTTGCGGAAGTCGTCGATCGTGAAGTTGCCCTTCTGAATCTTCTCCTGCTGAGCCGCCATCTCCTCCTGCGACATTTCCTTCTGAATGGCCGCGATCTTCTCGACCACGCCCATCATGTCGCCCTGGCCGAGGATGCGCCCGGCCATGCGATCGGGGACGAAGTCTTCGAGCTTGTCGACCTTCTCGCCCATGCCGACGAACTTGATCGGCACCCCAGTGACGCCCTTGATGGACAGCGCCGCGCCGCCACGGGCATCGCCGTCGAGCGTGGTCAGAATGCAGGCGTTCAGTTCGAGCGCGTCGTTGAAGGCTTTGGCGACGTTCGCGGCCTCCTGGCCGATCATCGCGTCCACGACGAGGTAGCACTCGTCGGGCTTCACCAGCTTGTCGATGCGCTTCAGCTCGTCCATCAGCGCGTCGTCGATCTGCAACCGGCCGGCGGTGTCGAGGATCACGACGTCGCACAGCGTCTTCTTCGCCTCGGCCACCGCGTTGCGGCACACATCGACGGGGTTGGTAGCCTCGCTGTACACCGGCACGCCGATCTGCTCGCCGAGTGTGCGCAGCTGTTCGACGGCACCGGGGCGCTGCAAGTCAGCCGCCGCGAGCAGCGGCTTGCGGTTCTGGCCCTTGAGGGTGAGCGCGAGTTTCGCGGCGGTGGTGGTCTTGCCCGAACCCTGGAGGCCACACAGCATCAGGATGACGGGCCGGTCGGCGCGCTGAGGGATCTTGTGATCCACCGGCCCCATAAGGGCGCACAGCTCTTCGTAGACGTTCTTGACGATCTGCTCGGAGGGGTCGACACGCGCGAGCACGTCCTGGCCGAGCGACTTGGCTTCGACGCGGGCGATGAACTCGTTGGCGACGTTGAAGTTCACGTCGGCTTCGAGGAACGCGCGGCGCACCTCGCGCAGCCCGTCCTTGACGTTCTCGGCGGTGAGCCGCCCGCGGCCCCGGAGCTTTTTGAGCGCCTCACCCAGCGAGCGCGTAATGCCTTCGAACATGCGTCACCGCCTGAACCGGATAGAATGCCTGCCGCGACATTCGCGTGCGATTACTTTAAGACAACCGCGAGTCCGGTTCAACTGGACCGCGAACGGCGAAAACATCGCCCGCTGATGACGCAGAGAAGACGCAGACGAAATCAGATCAAGCAAGAAGGAAGTGTGTCTAACTCCGTTTTCTGCCTGATCTGATTACATCTGCGTCTTCTCTGCGTCATCAGCGGGCCAATCTTCGATTCCTGACGAGGTACTGCGATGCGTGGGTTCTGGAGTCTGGTTGTGGTGGCGCTGAGCGCGGGCCTCGCGGGGGCGGAGGACTGGCCGCAGTGGTTGGGGCCGAAGCGCGACGGCGTGTGGCGCGACACGGGCCTCGTCGAGAAGTTCCCCAAAGGCGGGCCGAAGCAGGTGTGGAAGGAAACGGTCGGCGTGGGGTACGCGGGTCCGGCGGTCGCGGGCGGGAAACTGTTCGTGCCGGACTTCGTGCCCGGCGGCAAGCTCCCCGGCAGCGGGTTCGCGAAGGGCAAGTTCGCCGGCACCGAGCGCGTCCTGTGCCTGAACGCCACCACCGGTAAGGAGCTGTGGAAGATCGAGTACCCGGTCGAGTACACGATGAGCTACCCGGCCGGGCCGCGCTGCACGCCCGCGGTGGACGGCGACATCGTTTACACGCTCGGCGCGATGGGCCACCTGAAGGCGCTGAAGGTCGCGGACGGGAAAGAGGTGTGGGCGAAAGACTTCATGAAGGACTACGGCGCGGGCCTGCCGGTGTGGGGCTTCTCGTGCCACCCGCTCGTGGACGGCGACAAGCTCATCTGCGTCGTCGGCGGCACGAACGATCGGCTCGTGGTCGCGTTCGACAAGAAGACCGGCAAGGAACTGTGGGCGTCGCAGAGCTGCCTCGGCGACTTCGGCTACTGCCCGCCGATGATCTACGAGTTCGGGGGCAAGCGCCAGCTCATCGTGTGGCACACGCGCGCCGTCGTCGGCCTGGACCCGAACACCGGCAAGCGGTTGTGGCGTGTGGATTTCGAGGCGAAGGCCGCGCTCACCGCCCCGACCCCGCGCAAGGTCGGCACGGACAAGCTGTTCGTCACCTCGTTCTACAACGGCTCGATGCTGTTGAAGGTCGGCGCGGACAGTGCGGAGGTGGTGTGGAAGAGCAAGGCGCGGGGCGAGACGCCGGACCTGACGACCGACCTGAGTTCGATCATGAGTACGCCCTGGGTGGACGGCGACCACATCTACGGCGTGTGCAGCTACGGCCAACTGCGGTGCATCGAGGCCGCGACCGGCAAGCGCGTCTGGGACACGATGAAGGCGACGCGCGGCGCGCGCACGCCGGCGAAGATCGCGGAGAGCACCGACCCCGACGACAAGGAGCGCTGGAGCTTGGCGTTCATCGTCCCGCACGGCGACCGCTACTTCCTGTTCAACGAACAGGGCGACCTCATCATCGCGAAGCTGACGCCGAAGGGGTACGAGGAGATCGACCGCGCGCACATCATCGAGCCGACGAACACGATGGCCGGCCGCGGCCGGCTGGTGGTGTGGATGCACCCCGCCTTCGCCGACAAGAAGATCTACGTCCACAACGACAAGGAACTGATCTGCGTCAGCTTGGAGAAGTGACACCAGCCGCTTGCGGCTTCGCGAGCAGGCGGAGGGGCGCGCGCCACGCTTGACCGCGCGGCGCGCAGCGGGGACAATCTGCGCCTGAGGTGCGGAAGGAGAATCACTCCGAACTCCGCATCGCTTCAACTTGACTCAACAGGTGCCATATGAGCGACACGGGACGCTCGAAGGTGTTCCTCGCCGACAATAGCGACGCGGGCATGCAAGAAGCTGTTCGGCGGGCACAGACATCGTTCGGCTACTTCTGGCGTGAGGTCGCGTGGGAGCGGCGGCGAATCATCCCTGGTCTGGATCTCGCGTGCGTGAAAGCGCCGTTCAGTGATGGTGAAGCTGACACGTCCACGCGCGGCAATCCCAGCGTCGAGCAGATGTGGCTGGGCGACGTCGACTTTGATGGGCAGTTCGTGAGCGGCACTCTGCTAAACTCACCGAACTGGGTGAAATCCGTCAAGGCCGGAGATGAGGCCCGACTGCGCCTGAACGAGATTACCGACTGGATGTACGCGATCGACGGTGTGGTGTACGGGGCCTTTACTGTGAACCTCTTACGCTCGCGGATGGAGGTACACGAGCGCAACGATCACGACCGTGCGTGGGGTCTGGATTTCGGTGACCCTCACAACGTCAAACTCGTTCCCGCTCAACCGAAAACGAGCGGGACCGGCACAGCAGACATACCTGAACATCCGATGAGCGAGTCGATGGCCCCGTCGCTGCGCAGTCGGCTGACGGAAGACCGGTCGATGCTCCGCGCCAAAGATGACCGCGGTTGGGAACTGATGCACGACTTGGCATTAGCCGGCAGCGCCGCGGGGGTGGCGATCCTGCTGGAGTGCGGCGCGGATCCGAACGCGATCACTGCCGATGGAATGACCCCGCTGCAACTCGCGCGGTCGCTCGGCTGGAATCGAGTTGTGTCACTGCTCATCAGCAAGGGGGCTAAGTAGCGCCCCATCACGAGATGATCAAGAGCTAAGTAAGCCACACAAGGCAGTCGTGGAGTTGCATTCGGTGTTGCCAAAACCACTATCCTGCGGCGAGTAGAGGCCGTGAATGCGGACGACCGAAAGCGGCTCGCGACGCTGGGGTTCTCGCAAGAGGTGATCGAGCGGGCCGAGGCGGTGCTGGCCGCGTGGGGCGAGGAGCGCCTGTTCGCGATCTGCGCGGATTGTGGGTGCGCGTGCCTGAACCCCGACCTGCCGCGCCGGAAGAACCGCAAGAAGCTGCCGGCCGACCTGTTCCACCGCCACGAGTTGTGCAGCCTTCGCAAGCCGCACACGGACGAAATCTTGTGCTTCCCCTGCGACGACATCCGCTTCCAGTAGCGCGCCACGAGTGTGGCGCGCTCGCCCGCGACTTGCGGCTAAACTTCGCAACTCACACTAGGCCCGATGCGGCGACCTTAATGCCCTTCAGGGCCATGCGGAGCTGTTCGGGGTTGGGGCTGAACTCCAGCGCGGTGGCCCGGTCGATGCGCCCGCCCAGGCACAGGTCTTCCAGGTTCTTGTTGAAGTCCATCATCCCTTCGTTGTAGAACGCGCGCATCGCGTCCAGCAGCTTCGCGTCCTGGCCCTTCAGGATGATGTCGCGGATCGTCGGGTTCACGATCATGATCTCGTTCGTCGGCACCCGCTGCACGCCGGGGATGCACGACGGCAACAGCTTCTGCGCCACCACCGCGCGCAGGTTGAACACCATACTCTGGCGCACGGCCCCGTGCTGGCTCGGCGGGAACAGGCCCAGGATGCGGTCGATGGTGCTGTAGGCGTTCGAGGCGTGGATCGTCCCGAACACGACGTGCCCGGTTTCGGCCGCGTGGACCGCGCTCTCGAACGTCTCCGCGTCGCGCATCTCGCCCACCAGGATCACGTCCGGGTCTTCGCGCACCGCGTGCTTCAGCGCCGTGTGCCAGTCGCACACGTCGATGTACACCTCGCGCTGGTTCACGATGGACATCTTGTCGGTGAACACGAACTCGATCGGGTCTTCAATGGTGAGAATGTGCAACGCCTCGGTGCCGTTCATGTAGTCCAGCATCGATGCGATTGTGGTCGATTTGCCGGACCCGGTCACACCGGCCAGCAGCACCATGCCCTGTTCGTAGTGGCACAACTTCTCGATGGTCGGCGGGAGGCCGAGCTTCTCGAACGTCGGGATGCTCTGGTTGACCAGACGCGCGACCATCGCGAACCGGCCGCGCTGCTTCAGCAGGTTAACGCGGTAGCGGGCCTCGTCGTTGCCGATGACGTGCGCGAAGTCCGCCCCGCCGGTGTCTTCGAGGATCTTCTTGTCCTTCTCACGGAGGATGGGGAAGATCAGCTTTTCGAGGGTCTCCTGCGTCAGAACGGGCGTGTTCATCTTCTGGATGACGCCGCGCAGACGCATCATGCCGGGCAACCCGGACTTCAAGTGCAGGTCCGACCCCTTGTGCAACATCACCGTGCGGAAGAGCTGGTTGATCTGCGGCTCACCGGGAATCATCGCCGCGACCTTCAACCCCGGTTCCGGCGAGTTGATGTGGATCGGCACATACGGCGCGGGCGGCGGCGGGGGCGGCGAAGCTGGCGTTGTTGGCGGCATGTGAGTTCCTTCGATGAACGACATGAATGAGGACGACGGGTTACAAGCGTACAGACACACCCTTCGCGGCTAGGTACGCCTTCGTGTCGGGTATCGAGTATTCGTTGTAGTGGAAGATACTGGCGGCGAGCGCGGCGTCCGCACCGGCCTCGAACGCGAGCCGCAAGTGTTCCGGGTTCCCGGCCCCGCCGCTCGCGACCACGGGCACGTTCACCGCGCGGCTCACGGCCCGGAGCATCTCCACGTCGTAGCCGTTCTTGGTGCCGTCCGCGTCCATCGACGTGAGAACGATCTCGCCCGCGCCCAACTCCACCACGCGGCGCGCCCACGCGACCGCTTCAAGGCCGGTCGGCACGCGTCCGCCGTTGATCTGCACTTCCCAGAACTCCTGGCCGTCGCGTTGCACCCGTTTGGGATCGATGTTCACGACGGTCGCGCAGTTGCCGAACTTGCGGCTCACCTCCGCGATCAGTTCAGGGGTGCGAACCGCAGCGCTGTTCAGGCTCACCTTCTCCGCCCCGGCCTGGATCAGTTCGGTCGCGTCGGCGAGGGTGCGGATGCCGCCGCCCACGGTGAACGGCATGAAGATCTGCTCCGCGACGCGGCGGACCATGTCCAGCAAGATCGCGCGCCCCTCGTGGCTCGCGGAGATGTCG
>SXHE01000760.1 GCA_005773755.1 Planctomycetia bacterium | reverse complement strand
GCACGCGAGGATCACCTCGACTTCGACCGTGGGGTTGCCGCGGCTGTCCAGAATCTCGCGGGCCTTGAGCGCACTGATCTTGCTCATCGTGGGTGCTTCGTCTTGGGGGGAGGGGAGCGCGAATCGCTGATGGGATATGTGCGCGGTGCGATTGGTCAAGTGAGGTGAGGGCGAGGAAAACCGACCGGCTCCGGCGGGAGCGAGCGCGTTGGAGGTCGTGGGCCGCGGGCGTCGTGCCCGACGGGCGACATCCTGGTGTGGAAACAAGTCGCCGGAGCCGGTCGGTGGGGGCGGGAAGTTCCGGGACCGGGTATCGTCGGGGGTCGAACGCCCGATCGGACCGGACACGGCTTCCGCGGGTGGAGTCACGGCAACAGGGGGCTGCCGGATCGCAACCCGCCGAAGCGACTTCCCGCCACCGAAACGCACACCACGGGGCTGGGGACCGGGTGGTGTGTGAGTCCTCGCAGCGTTCACCGCAACCGTTGTTGGGCGGCGGTGAGCGTTGCACACCATTCATCGGCGCGCGGGGAAACTGCCCTTGACACGGACTTCACATTCTGAGGAACCCGCAGAGCACGTCGAGGTTCACCGCGTCCATCGGTACGTCATCGTCGTCTTCCTTCGGCGTCTCAAGAATCATGGGCAGGTCCGCGAACCGCGCGTCGGTCACGAGCTGGCGGAAGGCATCGATCCCAATTTCGCCGCGGCCGATGCCCGCGTGCCGGTCCTTCCGGCTGCCGAACGGCTTCGCGCTGTCGTTGATGTGAAACAGTTTCAGGTGCGACAGCCCGACCACGTCGTCGAATTGCTGGAACGTGGCCGCGTAGTCGCTCGCGCTCGCCAGCGCGTAGCCGGCGGCAAAGACGTGGCAGGTGTCGAAGCACACGTGCATGAGATCGGCGCAGCGCGCCCGCTGGAGGATGGTGCCGATGTGCTCGAACCGGTGGCCCAGCGCGGTGCCCTGGCCCGCAGTCGTTTCGATCAGCACGCGGACGCCGAAGCCGTTGCACCGCGCGTGAACCTCCTCGTACCCGGCGATGACGCGGGCGAGGCCGGCTTCCTCCCCGCTGCCGACGTGCGAACCGGGGTGCGTCACCAGATAGCTCAGGCCGAGCGCTTCGGCGCGCTCCATCTCGACGACGAACGCCGCGACCGACTTCGCGAACAGCGCGTCGTCCGGTGTCGCGAGGTTGATGAGGTAAGAATCGTGCGCGGTCAGGAACCGGAGGTTCGAAGCGCTCGCGGCCGTGCGGAACGCGCGCACATCCGTCTCGGCCAGCTTCGCGGCCTGCCACTGGTTCGCGTTCTTGGTGAACAGTTGGAGCGTGTCGCACCCGAGCGCGAGCGCGTTGCGGATCGCGTTCACAACTCCGCCCTGCGTTGAGACGTGGGTTCCAAAAAGCGGCATCGCGCGGCCTCCGTTGGTAATGTGGATATTGTTGCCACGAATCGGCGCGTCCACAGCGCCAGTAGCGAGCTTGTAGCAATGTCCGAGTGAAGGGAGCGCTCATGGGCCTCGATTGCACCGTTCGCTTCGCGGGGGGTGCCGTTCCCGCTTGGGCGGAGGTCCGCGCGCAGCTCGTGCGAGTCGGCGAAGCGGGCCTGCTCCGCATGATCGACGGCCTCCCGGCGTTTCCTGACGAGGAGCCGGAAGGTGGGTGGCGCGAGCTGCGGGTGGGCGTCGCGGCCGGCATGGTTACGGTCCGGCACAGCGGCGACGCCCTCACTTGCATCGTGTGGAGTAACGCGGACGCGGCGCTGCTATCGGCGCGCGACCGGGTGGCGTGGGCGTGCGCCGCGGCCGGCGGCGGTACGGTCGAAGGCGAGACGGCCGACGACTTCGCGCGACTTTCGGGCATCTCACCGGCATAACCGGCACGGCCGTGCGCGGTCGTCGCCGGTTCACACGGTTCTGTCTCTCTCCGACATTCCCCCAGGCCGATACTTCCCCCAGAGCCGGTTGGACTTGTCCGCGCGCCGTGGGTTCGCTACCTTCCGCGAACTTCGTGGTCGGCGTGCGCCGGCCCGGGGGGAGGGGTTCCACCGTGGGCGTTACCGTCCGGGAACTGGCCGACTGGGTGCGGGGCGAGCTTCTCGGCGATCCCGAGCTTGCCATCACAAACGCGCGCACGCTCAACGAAGCGGGGCCGGGCGACATCACGTTCGTCGAGAACGAGAAGAACCTGGCCGCGTGGCAGACGAGCCGCGCGTCGGCCGCGGTCGTGCATGCGAGCGTGCCTGTGAACGGGCGACCAGTGATTCGCGTGGCCGACCCACTGATGGCGTTCGCGGACATCGTCCGTCACATGCGCGGCCGGCCAGCGGAACCGCCCGGCTCGGTCCACCCCACGGCCTTCGTACACCCGACCGCGACCGTCGCGCCCGGCGTTTCGGTCGGGCCGTTCGCGGTCATCGGCGAAGGCTCGCAGGTCGGCGAGAACTCTACCATCGGCGCGGGCGCGGTGGTGGGCCGGTTCTGCAAGTTCGGCCGCGAGGTGACGATCCACCCGCGCGTGGTTGTGTACGACGACTGCGTTTTTGGCGACCGCGTCACGGTCCACGCCGGCACGGTGATCGGCGCGGACGGGTTCGGCTACCGCAATCACCAGGGGCAGCACATCAAGGTGCCTCAACTCGGTTGGGTGGAACTCGAAGACGACGTGGAAATCGGCGCGTGCTCGACGGTGGACCGTGGCACATTCGGCCCGACGCGGATCGGGGCCGGCACGAAGATCGACAACCTCGTGATGATCGGCCACAACTGCCAGATCGGGAAGCACAACGTCCTGTGCGGTCAGGTCGGGATCGCCGGCTCCTGCACCACCGGCGACCACGTGGTGATGGCCGGGCAGGTGGGCCTCGCGGACCACGTGACGATCGGCTCGCGTGTGGTGATCGGGGCGAAGTCCGGGGTCGCATCGGAAATCCCATCCGACAGCAACGTGCTCGGCGCGCCGGCCGTTCCGCTGCCGCAACAGAAGCGACTGCTCATCAGCCTCGCGAAACTGCCGGAGATCCGTGAGGACGTGAAGCAGATCAAGAAGCACCTGGGGTTGGGGGCCGCGGGATGACGCCGGGCCTGCTCCAGTTCGGCGAAGGCGCTGTGGCGGAGTTCGACCCGCGCGAGCCGGTCGGGTTGCTCGCGTGCGGGGGCCGGTTCCCGGTGCTGTTCGCGGAGAAGGCCCGTGAGTGCGGCATCCCGGTCGTGTGCGTCGGGGCCGCGGGCATGGCCGACCCGCGCTTGCGCGAGGTGTGTACCGAGTTCCGCTGGCTCCGCCGGATGGCGCTCGGCTCAATCGCACGGACGTTCCGCAGGGCTGGGTGCCGGCGCTGGACGATGGCTGGCAAGTTCGAGAAGCGCGTCCTGTTCCGCCCGTGGCGCTGGCTCTATCTGCTCCCGGACTGGGCCGCGGTGCGGTTCTGGTTCCTGCGCCAGCGCGGCGCGAACAACGACGATTCGCTGCTGCTGGGGCTGATCGGTGAGTTCCGCCGCTACGGGCTGGAGTGCGTCTCGGCCCTGGACCTGTGCCCGGAGTTGCTCGTGAAGGAAGGCGTGCTGACCAAGCGGAAGCCGACCGCGGCCGAGGCCAAAGACATCGCCTTCGGGTGGCACTTGGCCCGCGAGATGGGCCGACTGGATGTGGGCCAGAGCGTGATGGTGCGCGATCAGGCCGTGCTCGCGGTGGAGGCCATCGAGGGCACCGATCAGGCAATCCTGCGGGCCGGCGAGCTGTGTCGGCGCGGGGCGTTCGTGGTAGTAAAAATTTCCAAGCCCGAACAGGACCGCCGGTTCGACGTGCCGACCGTGGGCACGAAGACCATCGAGACCATGCGCGCGGCCGGGGCCACGGTACTCGCCCTCGAAGCCGGCCGGACGATCATCCTCGACGAGCCGGCGACCGTCGCGCTGGCGGAAAGGTACGGGATCACGATCACCAGCCTCGTCGCGCCCGCGGCCTGACCTGCGGGCCGTACTTGTTTCTGAGCGCAATCCCTGTTCCCTTCCTACCGACCGCGCGGATATAACTAACTCGATACCCGTCGAGATCGGGACGGGTTCGGCTCGTTGCCCGTCCGTGTCGCTCGCTGTGCCCCGCCCTGGTACGTCCATGGGGTCGATGTCGTTTCTGCTCCCGAACCCGCTCCCGAGCGCCGCCGCCGCGACGCTCCCGGAGGCGTGTCTCGCGACCACGCGCGGGTACGACGACCAGACCCCGGTTCCCACCCAACTCAGCATTCAGGACGACCTGCTGACCGTCACGCGCACCCAGAACGAAAGCGGCTACCTACTCGTGCCCTGGCCGGTCGAGCCGTTCGGCACGGTCGTGGTGTGTACCAGTACGCTACGCGAGCGCGCGGAACCGTACCGGCTGGTGGTCGAGTTGGCCCGCGGCAAGTTGAATCAGGTGCGGATGCAGAAGGCCGAGTGGCAATCGATCGGCCTGCGCACCGGACCGGACTTCGAGCGGGCGCTCTCGGACGCCACCCGCGCGTTCGGGCGCGCGGCACTTACCGACGTGCCAGCCGAAGCAGACGCCAATGCCACCCGTGTGTTGGAACAGGCGCACGGCTTGGCGGATCGGCTGGCGCGCGATTATGTGGAGCAGATGTTCGCCACACGGCACAGCACCGACGGCCCGCTCGACACGCGGCTCGCGGCCCGACACAAGCGTGCCCCGCACGGCCAGGCCGTGGGCGAATATACCAGCGCGTTCAACGCTGCCAGCGTGTGCTTCCGCTGGCGCGACGTGGAGCCGAACGAGGCGCAGTACGACTGGGCCGAGGCCGACGCCGCGGTCGCCGCCGCCGTCGGGGCCGGGTTGCCCGTCACCATCGGCCCGGTGATCGACCTCGCCCCCGGTATGTTGCCCGGCTGGGCCGCCGGGTGGGAATCCGACCTGCCGGCGCTGGCCGCGTTCATGTGCGACTACCTTGAAACCGCCGTCGGCCGGTCTCAGGGCGACGTGCGCCGCTGGATCGTCTGTGCCGGGTTCAATCAGGCGGATTCGATGGGGCTGGTGGACGACGACCGACTCCGGCTCGCGTACCGGCTGTTCGAGGCCGCGGCCCAAGTCGATCCGAGTTTGGAACTGATCCTCAGCGTCGCGCAGCCGTGGGGGGATTACCTCGTGGGCGAGGATCAAACGATCTCGCCGATCACGTTCCCCGACGATCTGGTGCGCGCGGGTGTCCGCCTGTCCGCGGTGGAGCTGGAGTTGCGGAGCGGCACGTGCCCGCGCGGCAGCTTCCCGCGCGACCTGCTCGACACGGCCCGCATTCTGGACGTGTTCGGGATGCTCGGCCTGCCGCTGGAAGTCGCACTTAGCCTGCCGTCCGCCGACGGCCCGGACCCGCGCGCGGCCGACCACAAGCAGTCGGTATGGAAGCACGGGTGGCGCGCCGGTCCGACTCCCGAAGGGCAAGCGGAGTGGGGCGCGTCGCTGGCCGCACTCGCGCTGTGCTGGCCGCAAGTGCGGTCCGTGACGTGGGACAACTGGTCCGACGCCGAACCGCACCTGGTTCCGCACGGCGGCTTGCTCGAAGTGGACGGACTCGCGAAACCGCTCCTCGCCCGGCTCCGTGCCCTGCGTGCGGAACATCTCGAAACACAACGCTAAGTTCTTCGTTCACTTTCGCGCGAAAAATCGTCAAGATAGTGCGACCGCACACGAACACCCAACAGCCGCGCGCGGCGCGCGGTGGGGGTGGCCCGCGAAGCACGCACAATACTCGCGCGACGGAAACCGACCCACGGCACCAGTATCGAGATACGCGACCAACGGAACCGCCCACAAATCCGTTGGTGCGGGTAACGACCGCTGACGTTTCTCGCTGCGGACATTGGCCGCGTGAGCCGCTCGCGGTATTAATCGTTGTGGGTGGGGTTTGTTCGACGCGCAGACTCGTGACCGCGCAACACCGACCGAAGTGCAGAAGCAACTTCCGTACCGACACGATGGAGGTACTCCGATGCCGGAGCGCGACCACAACGACGGCCCGACCGGTGACGACACCGGCCGGGAGCCGCGCGCCGTCGCCGGGTATCGGTTGCTCCGCAAAATCGGTGAAGGAGGGATGAGCGCGGTATACCTGAGCTACGACGTGCCCAGTGGTTGCCCGGTCGCGGTCAAGCTGCTCGCCGATCACCTGTCGGGTCAACCGGAATTCGTCGGCCGGTTCTACCGCGAGGCCCGGCTCAGCCGCGTCCTCGAACACGGCAACATTGTGCAGGGCTACGTCTCGGGCTTCGACGCCGACGTGAACAAGCACTACCTCGTTCTGGAGTTCATCGACGGCCCGACCGCGCACGGCGCTCTGGCCCGACTCGGCCGGCTGCCCGTCGGCATGGTCGTCCGCATCGGCCTCGACATCGCCGGCGCGCTCGACTTCCTCCACGAGCGCCAGTACGTCCACCGCGACGTGAAGCCCGACAACATCTTGCTGCACCCCGACGGCGCGGCGAAGCTCGCCGACTTGGGCCTCGCGAAGCGACTCAACGACGACGCGCAGCTCACCGCGATCCACCAGGGCGTGGGCACGTCGTACTACATGCCCTACGAGCAGGCGGTGAACGCAAACCTCGTGGACGGGCGGAGTGACCTGTTCGCGCTCGGCGCGACGCTGTACCACCTGCTAACGGGCGAGGTGCCGTTCCCCGGCGCGACACACGACGAGATCGTGCGCGAGAAGTCGGCCGGCGCGTTCCGGCCGATCCGCGACGCGAACCCGACCGTGCCCGCGGTGCTGGCCGATCTGGTCGAGGCGACGCTGGCCTGCGACCCGCGGGCGCGGGTGCAGAAGGCCCGGCACCTGGCGAACGCACTCGCGGCTACGAAGCTGGCGACCCCGCTCCCGGTGTTCGCGCGGGCCGAAGATGCGAGCGACAGCGGCTCGGGTTCGGACACCCCGACCCGAACCGACCACCGTGCGCCGCTGCTCCCGAGTTCGCCCCCGTTGCCCCCGACGACCGGCACCGGCTCGGTCGGTTTCGGCGACCTGCGCGCGCCGGGGGCCGCCCCGACCAAGCCCGAACCGCCGCCGCGTTCCGGGCGGTGGCCCTGGGTGGTCGGCACGAGTGCGGTGTTGTTCGCGCTGCTCTCAAGCCAGCTCGCGCGCCCGCGTGCCGCGGCCCCGACCTCCACGCCTGCACCAACTGCGGCCGTGCCCGACCCTGCGCCCGCGCCGAACGCACTTCCGCCCGAATCCTGTCAGTAGTTCCCGCCCCGGACGCGTATTGGAGTGTGATCGCGGCGCGCCTCGCTACACTCATTGATGCCGCGCCCCGCATTCGTATTCGGTGGTAAGGATGTCGTCCGCGCCCGCGTCTCTGACCTCGGCCCGCTTGTGCCTCGTTCTTGCCGCGGTGCTGTGGAGCCTCGGCAGTGTGTTCATGCGTTTATTGCGCGACCCGCTCGGCGTCGGGCTGGACTCGCCCGCGCTCACGCCGCTGCAAATCGCGTTCTATCGCGGGCTGTTCGGCGGGCTGGTGATGCTCGCGCTGGTGCGCCGCGCGGAAATGAAGTTCCGCCCCGCGATGTTCGGCATGGTGGTCGTATTCACCGTGATGAGTGGGCTGTACCTTTCGGCGCTCGGCCTCGGCCCGGCGGCGAACGCGATCTTCCTTCAGAACACCGCCCCGCTATGGGTGTTCGTGTTCGCGGTGCTGTTCCTCGGCGAGCGCGGCGACCGGCGTGGCTGGCAGACGGTACTTATCGGCGCGGCCGGCGCGGTGGTGATCGTCGCCGGGAACTGGCCGCGCGACCTGCCGCCCGCGGACCAGCGCGCCCAAGTGCTGATCCTCTTCATGGGAGCCGACAGCGGCGTGGTGTACGCCATCGTTGTCCTGTTCCTCCGCGCGCTGCGCGCGCACTCGGCCGCGTGGCTGGTCGCGCTGAACCTGCTCGGCACCGCGGTCACGCTCGGCCTGTTCGTGCTGCTGAACGACGGCTGGAGCACCTTCGCGGCGTGGGCGACCGCACCGAGCGCGAAGCAGGTCGCGGTGCTGGTGGTGTTCGGCGCGGTGCAGATGGCGATCCCATACTGGCTGTTCGCCCGCGGGCTGCGCACGGTCTCCCCGCAAGAGGCCGCGATCATCACGCTGATCGAACCGCTGCTGAACCCGGTTTGGGCGTACATGATTACGCCGGAGAAGGACACGCCGAACGTGTGGATGCTCGCCGGCGGCGGGCTGATCCTGCTCGCCCTCGTGTGGAAGTATGTACCCGAGAGAGCTAAGTTCTCCTCCCCAGGAATTGAACCGTGAGATGACAATGCCACGACAACCGACCGATAAGCGGTTTGTGACACCGATTCCGGCGCTGTACCCGGAGCGCGATGCGCTGCTTGATGCGGTTCGTGTCGCTGATCGGCAAGACACTTTACCGGCACTCGTTTACGCCGACTGGCAAGACGAGCACGACCAACCTGAGCACGCGGAGCTGATCCGCGTGATGTGCGAGTTCGAAGCGGAGGCCATGCAAGGCCGGGAAAAGAAAGCCCGCCGCACGGAACTGGTCGCTCGCATCCGCGACCTTCTAAAGTCACGTGCGTTGAGACCGATGCGCGATCTGAAGTCGAACCTGCTGGACTACCACCACGGCATCATTGACGCGGTGTACATAGACATCGAATTGGACCTTCCCATCGGGCCGGTGCGTGATCGGAACTTGTGCGGCCCGCCCGAACAACTCGATCTTCCCTCGTACGCTCCGTTCGATAAGTTCCACGAACTCGTGCTGCGCTTGCCCGGTAACGCTACGAGCGAGCTTCTAGACGCGCTCGGGAATCAACCCTGGCTTCAACGCATGAACGTATTCTGGCCGCGTGGCCTGTTGGTTGAACCGGGTCAGCTAGTTACCTTCGCGAACAGTCCGTTCCTGAGCGGCCTACGCAGGTTCGACGTTGGTTTGGCGTGTATTCCGATTGACGATGTGGTCGCGATCCACCTAGCAAAGTCCGCGAAGAACTTGCATGAGATCGACCTGTTCGACCTTGAGCGGCGAGTCTGCGCGCGAAGGTCAAAAAAACCGTCTCCTGAAGCCTATCTCGATGCGATCACGCAGATTGTTTCATCACCGCTAGCGGCACGATTCACCTCATTCGGGAACGCGAGCATTTCCCTGTAAGAGGCACTCGCGTGTGTCCTCTTAAACGCCAAACACCTTACGAGCATCACTCGGGTCAAGTACGAGCTTGGCACCATGAGCGCGCGAACAAGGAACCGGTTCGCTGAACGCTTCGGCCCGCCCGTCGAGGATAGGCCGATTGCAAAGTCGTAGGCATCAGCCGGTAATGAGCTTAACGGCGCGGTCGATGTCCCAGTTGAGG
>SXHE01000759.1 GCA_005773755.1 Planctomycetia bacterium | reverse complement strand
GAGACGTTACGCCCTCACCGGCCGGCTGACACCGGCCGTTCGCCTGGTTCCTCGCTTAGAACTGATCCAGCCAGAAGTGGCTACCGCGGTAGTACTTCATCGGGGTCCACAGTTCGTACCGCCAGCCCGGTTCCTTGAACGCTGGGTAGGCCATGTACGCGGGGGGCCGCAAGTACGGTTGGCCCTTCTGTTCCGGCCACGTCGGGGTGTTCTGCGGCCAGTAGCTGTGGGGGTAGTAGTAGTACGGGTAGTAATAGGTACGCGGAAGGGCCGGCTCTTGCGCGGACGCCGGCTGCGCCGACCCCGCCCACAGTGCCGCCGCCAGCGCCGCAAATCCGACCCGCGCGAGCCAAGTGCGCAGCATCTCGTCGTCCTCCAGTGACGTGTCTTCGACAGCCGGCCGTGCGGCCGGAGTCCCTGTCGGCGGAAGCTTACCCCACGGCGCGAGTGCGCGATGCCGCAAGCGGTTTCGCGTGGACGAAAACACTACAACGAATTGCGTCGTGCGCCACATCTGGCGAACACGCTTGGCGCGCCGAATTGGAGTGCCACACAGGGAGCTTACGCCCCCCGCTCAGTGAGAATTACTCAAGTATGAACGACGTCTACGACAACCCGCTGATCGGCCGGTACGCCTCTACGGAAATGGCCGAGCGCTGGGGGCCGCTGCGCAAGTTCCGCACCTGGCGGCGGCTGTGGCTCGCGCTCGCGCAGGCCGAAGCCGAGTTGGGGCTACTGGGCGACGACGGCAAGGCCCGCATCACGCCGGGGCACCTCGCGGAGCTGAAAGCGCACCTCGACGACATCGACCTGAAGAACGCCGCGGCGCACGAGAAACGGCTGCGGCATGACGTGATGGCCCATGTTCACGCGCTCAAAGACGTCGCCCCCGGCTGCGGCGACATCGTCCACCTGGGCGCGACCTCGTGCTACGTCACGGACAACGCCGACCTGATCCTGATGCGCGAGAGCCTGAACCAACTCTGCGAAGCGCTCGCCTGCGTCATCGACGCGCTCGCGCACTTCGCCCTCAAGTGGAAGGACGAGCCGACGCTCGGCTTTACCCACTTCCAGCCGGCGCAGCTCACCACCGTCGGCAAGCGCGCGACGCTGTGGCTGTACGATTTCGTGCTCGACTTGCAGGAACTCGAGCGCCGCCGCGACGAGCTGCCGTTTCGTGGGGCGAAAGGCACGACCGGTACGCAGGCCAGCTTCCTCTCGCTGTTCAACGGCGACCACGCGAAGGTCAAAGCACTCGACGCACTCGTCGCGCAGAAGATGGACTTCGACCGCGTGTTCCCGGTTACGGGGCAGACGTACTCGCGCAAGATCGACACGCAGGTGATCGACGCGCTCAACGGCCTCGCGCAGAGCGCGCACAAGTGGGGCACCGACCTGCGGCTGCTCGCACACCGGCAGGAAGTGGACGAGCCGTTCGAGGCGGAACAGATCGGGTCGAGCGCGATGGCGTACAAGCGGAACCCTATGCGCGCCGAGCGCATGTGCAGCCTGTCGCGGTTCGTGTCGGGCCTGCCGGCGATGGCCGCGAACACCGCCGCGACGCAGTGGTTCGAGCGCACGCTCGACGACAGCGCGTGCCGCCGGCTGTACATCCCGCAAGCGTTCCTCGCCTCGGACGCCGTGCTCCGCATCGCGCTGAACCTGCTCACTCAGAAAACCGAGCACGGCCGCGGTCTGGTGGTGAACAAGCCCGTGATCGCGAAGAACGTGCGCGAGCACCTGCCCTACATGGTGACGGAAAACCTGATGATGGCCGCAGTGCGAGCCGGCGGGGACCGGCAGGAGGTTCACGAAATCGTGCGGAAGCACAGTCACGCGGTTACCGCGCGCGTGAAGTCGGGCGAAGGTTCGCCGACGGAGTTGTTCGACCGACTCAAGAAAGAGCCGGCGTTCGAGAAGGTCGATTTCGGCGAAGTGCTCGACCCGCGCCAGTTCGTTGGCCGCTCGCCGCAACAGGTGGAAGAGTTCTTGGGCGATCACGTCGAAGGGATTCGCGCGCGCTACATGGGAAAGCTGGGCGCGAGCGCCGAACTGCATGTGTGAAGCGGGTTATGGGCTTGGTGTTGTCATGTCTTGGTGCAGGAGAATGTAAACTCCCACCACAACCAGCGCGAGAATGACAGGAATGATCGCCAGTGGCCACGCGCTCGCCAGCACAGTCGCCCACACAGTTACCAGGATGACCACTTGTTTGGAGAACGCGGTCGGTGCCGGTGAAATGGCGTGCTGCGCGGCGAGCCAG
Source organism: Planctomycetia bacterium (assembly GCA_005773755.1). GTDB lineage: Bacteria > Planctomycetota > Planctomycetia > Gemmatales > Gemmataceae > Gemmata. The sequence continues at coordinate 13,003 of SXHE01000759.1, read as the reverse complement.
CCGACGACAGCCGGCAGGATCACCCAGTACGGGATTGTCCGGGTGAAGATGGCCGCGCCGAGCAGCACGACGCCGATGGCGAGCACGACCCAGAACGGCACCTTCACTGGCAACTCCACGGTTCGTTGAAGCCGCTCCAAGACATGAAGGGAAACGGTGGGACAGGGCGTGCGCAATCCCACCTTCTTCTTGGTTGCGCTGTGGTGGGACTGCGCAACGCCTTGTCCCACACTACAAGAACAATCACAGCCCCTGCTTGTACTTGCGTGACCGGCGGCCGAAGACGGCCTTCTTCTCGTCGCCGCCGCTGGGCTTGGGCGCGTCGTCGTCGCTGCCCCAGCCGTCCTCTTCTTCCTGCGTCTTCGGTTCGGGCTTCACCGAGTCCAGGCCGGCGAAGATGATCTTCGCCTCCGCCGGCGGGCGGGTCGCGCGCGGGGCCGCGGCCTCGAACCCCTCGATCCGGTCGGCCTCGATGATGCGGTTAATCATCATCTCGATGTCCGTAAGGAGCGAGCCTTGCTCCGGCAGCGCGAACGAGATGGCGATTCCGTCCTTGCCGATGCGCCCGGTGCGGCCGATCCGGTGGACGTAGTTCTCGATGTCCATCGGCAGGTCGAAGTTGACGACGTGCGACAGGTCGTTCACGTCGATCCCGCGGCTCATCACGTCGGTCGCGATCAGGTACTTGATCTCGCCCGTGCGGAACGCGGCCATGATCTTCTCGCGCTGCGACTGCGGCAAGTCACCGTGGATCACCGCGGCCTTCGGCACCGCCCGCTTCAGGTCGCGGTACAGGTTGTCGGACCAGCGCTTGCGCTCGACGAAGATGAGGCACTGGCGCGGGCGCTCGCGCTCGATCACGCGGCGGAGCAGCTCGAACTTGCGGTCCTGGTCCACCGTGAAGTAGCTCTGGCGGATCTTGTCCACCGTCGGCTTTTCGGGCGTCATGTTCAGGTGAACCGGGTCGCGCATGTACCGGTTCACGAGCCGCTTGATCGACTCGGGCACGGTCGCGGACATGAGCAGCGTCTGGCGCTCGGTCGGGCACCGCTTGAGGATGCGCTCGATGTCGTCACGGAACCCGATGTCGAGCATCCGGTCGGCCTCGTCGAGCACCGCGTACCGGACCTGGGTGAGCGACATGGTGCCGCGCTGTAGGTGGTCGAGCATCCGGCCCGGCGTGCCGACGACGAGGTCGCACCCGCGGCGCAGGCCGTCGAGCTGGCGCTGCATCCCCGTTCCGCCGTACACCGGGATGCACCGGAACTTGCTGCTCGGCGCGAGCTTCTCGGCCTCGGTCGCGATCTGGAGCGCGAGTTCGCGCGTGGGGGTCATCACGACGCCGATCGGCCCCTGGAGCGTGTGGGGTCGCCAGCGGTTGAGGAACGGGATCAGGAACGCGGCCGTCGTCCCGGTGCCGGTCTGGGCCTGGCCGATCACGTCGCGCGCGCGGAGCGCGGGCGGGATCACGTTTTCCTGGATCGGGGTCGGGTGCGTGTACCCGGCCGCGCGGACGGCGTCCATCAGCGGGCGGATCAGCTTCAGGTCCGCGAACGTCATCGCCGGATCGACTTCCGGCGGGTGAGCGGCCTCGTGATCGGGGTGATCGGCGGGGAGTTGATCGACTGGAAGATCAATGGCCGTCTCGTCGGAGGTCGGTCGCTCGTCGGCAACGGGGGCCGGGTCGGTGTCGGGAACGGTCGTGTCGTCCCCGTTCGGTGGGGGATTCAAAACGGACTCCATCGGTAGGCGGAAACGTGCGGCGCGAGCGCCGTGAGAACGATTCTCTATCCGACATGATAAAGCGGCATATAGGCGTTCGTCTACGCGACTTGGGCCACTTGGGGCGTCGCGGATAGCTCCGCGACGCCCCAAGCGGCCCAAGCGTGCCACCAACCGGGACTATTCGAACTTGCCCATGTCGATCTTGGGGCCATCGCCCTTGAGCTTGTTCCGCTCGATCTCTTTCAGCCGCAGGTCGTTTTGGCCGCTGGCACCGCCCTGGGGGAGCATCAACCCGTTGTTCTGCGTCGGGGCGCTCGAACCGCGCTCGCCCGGCTCGAAGCCGTTCGAGAGGAACCATGTCGCGCCCAGCGCCAGTGCGACGGACGCGGCCAGCGTGAAGCGGGCGCGAGCAGTGTTGTCGCGGCGAGCCGGGGCCGGTGCGTTGCGCGGCGACTCGGCGGCGCGGGACGCGGCCAGCTCGGACGGCTCCGCGGTGCGGGTCGTGGCGGCGACGGTCGGGGCCTTCGGCCACGGCCGTTTCAGTTGGGCCTTGAAGAACTCCGAGAACAACCGGTCGAGGTCGTCCGGGGTTTCGGCGGTTGTGGGGGTGTTGTTCATGTGTCTTCTGTCTCACCCGCGGGGCCGCCGGGGGTGAAGTCTCCGTGGGACGAAAGCCGTTCGGCCAGGCGCTGCCGCGCCCGGCTCAGTCTCATGTGGACCGCCGTGACCGCGACGTTCAGCCGCTCGGCAATGGTGTTCGCGTCGTAATCGAGAGCGTACCGCAGGGTCAGTATTTCGCGGTCCGCCGGGGCCATCTCATCGAGGACGGCCCGCAGTTGGGCGAACTGCTCCTGCCGCTCTAGCTCATCGACCGGTAGCGGTTGCGAGGACCGCACACCGTTCAGTAATTCGGGCGGCTGCGTCCCGTTCCGGCGGAACGCGCTTTTCGCGAAATCTTCCGCGAGGTTCCGGGCCACCCGCAAGAGCCACGCCCGCGGGTTTTGGATGTCCTCGTTCGCTTCCCACTGCTTCCACAGCCTCAGGAACGCCTCTTGCGTGATGTCCATCGCAAGGTCGGAGTCCATCCACCGACCGTAGGCGAGCGCCCACACTTCGCGGCTGTATTGCTCGTAAAGCGATTCAAACTCCGCACGCCGGGCGGAGCCGCCGCGCGGGTCCGGTGTATTCGCTTCGCCTTGCGGCATCGTCTCTTCTAACCGCGGGAACTCAGACTCAGCGGCCGTCACAAACAAGACGACGTCTTGCTGCTATCCTAACCCACGACCACGAGATTGTCCCGGTGAACGAGTTCCGTGTACGGCACGCTCCCCAACACTTCGGCGATCCGGTCCGTGTGTTGCCCACGAATCCGCTCCGCGTCCGCGGAGCTGTAATTGGTCAGCCCGCGAGCGACTTCGACCCCGCCGGGCGCGCAAATCGACACCACATCGCCCACCTCGAACGCGCCCTCGACGGCGGTAACTCCGACCGCCAGAAGGCTTTTGCCGTCGCCGATCGCCTTGCGCGCGCCGGCGTCGAGCCAGAAGATACCCTTCGGCCGCACGGTCAGTCCGAACCACCGCTTCCGCGAAGAAACCCCTTCCCCGTGCGGGAGAAACAGCGTGCCGACCGGTTCGCCCGCGAACACGCGGTCGAGGATGCCGTCGAGCGCACCGTTCGCCATGATAACCGCTTCGCCGGCCACCGTTACCAGCCGCGCCGCCTTGAGTTTGCTCTCCATCCCACCGGTGCCGAGAGCGCTCTTGGTGTCGGCCGCGAGGCCCGTTACCGATTGGTCGATGTTCGGAACCGTGGCGAGGAGCTTCGCGTCGGGGTTGGTTCGCGGGTCGTCCGAATAGAGGCCGTCCACATTTGTTAAGAGCACCAGAAGGGGCGCGCGAAGCAGGTTCGTGACCATTGCCGCGAGGTGGTCGTTGTCGCCGAACTTGATCTCCGCGACGGAGACCGTGTCGTTCTCGTTGATGATCGGCAGCGCTCCGTACTCGAACAGCGTGACGATTGTGTTCCGGGCGTTCAGATACCGGGCGCGATCCTCGAAGTCGCTCGCGGTCAGAAGAATCTGCGCCGTGTGAACGCCGTAGGGCGCGAAGCTCTCCTGATAAAGCTGCATGAGCGCGGACTGCCCGACTGCGGCACACGCCTGAAGGTGCGCGAGGTCGGTGGGCCGCTTCCCCAGGGCCAGTTTCCCGACCCCGGCCCCGATCGCGCCGGACGTAACCAGAACGACCTTCCGCCCGCTCGAACAGATGCGGTGGAGCTGATCTGCGAGAGACTGAATGCGGTGCCGGTCGAGGTGGCCGTTCGGGTCGGCGAGGACGTTCGTGCCGACCTTAATGATGACTGTGATGGCCCCGGACACGACTTCCTGACGAACCGGATCGACCATGACCAAGCCCCAATGCGACGGAGTTCCCTTTGTCAGAATAGCGAAAGTCGCCCGCCGACTGCCGGTGCATAGTGTGCGGGCCGCACCGCGCCCGAAAAATGGACAACGATTCCGCACTCCGGTTCGCGGCGCAAGGTCGCGTCACTCCGATCGCGGTTTGCGTGCTACGGTTCTGTCGTACGTCACACTCTTCGGGCTGCGCCCGAACGCGGTCACGCCCAGCCACCCACGGAGAGCACCAGATGTCGTCCACCCACACGCCCAAAATCGTCCTGTCGCTGGTCGGCGACGGCCCGGTGCCGCGCAGTTGGTCTTCGTCGTGCCACCTACGAATCGGGCGGTTGCCGGAGTTGGAAATCGCCCTCGACGACATGTCCGTAAGCCGGATACACGCCGAAGTGATGCTCGACGACGGGGTCTGGGTCGTGCGCGACCGGGGCAGCTCCAACGGCACCATTCTGAACGGGGTGCGGATCGGCCGCACCGCGCAACCGGTGCGCCAGAGCGACGTGATCCGCACGGGCAACTTGACGTTCAAGGTCGAGCACCTCCAGGTGCGCCCGGTCGTGGTTCGCATCGGTCAGCAAACAGTTCAGGTAGAAGCTGCGACCCAGCGCACGTCGGCCGAACCCGCGGACGCCTGCGACCGACCTCGCGAAATTGGACCACAAGGGGTTCCTGCGCCTCCTGGGCGGTGGCTCCCGTGTCGCGCAGTCGCAGCGCGCCGGCGACACGCTCCGCGAAGTGCTCAACGAGGCGGTTGAGTACTTCGGGGCCCGGCGCGGCGGCGTGTTTATGGCCGACGACACAACCGGCCAGCTCGCGGTGCGGTGCTACGCGACCCGCGCCGGCGGGACCACGGCCCCCCGCGCGCCCGGCAAGACGCTCGCCACGGTCGCGTTCAAGGGCCGGCAGTCGCTCCTGTTCCGCGACCGCACCGTTGCGGCGAAACACAGGGCCGAGAGCGCGGTCCGCGGCGAGATGAACTCGGCGATCTGCGCGATCCTGCGCGCCCCGGACCGCGACCTGGGCGTGTTGCACCTGGACCGCGGGCCGGAAGCCGCACCGTTTACCGAAGCGGACATGCACCTGGCCGACTCGGTGGCCGCGGCCGTCGCACTGGGGCTGGACCGGCACCAGTTGGTCGAGCGCCATGAGGCCCTGTTCGTGCAGACCGTGACCACGCTGGCCCAGGCCGTCGAAATGCGCGACGAGTACACGGGCAACCACACCCAGCGGGTGACCGCGTACTCGCTGCTGCTCGCGGAAGAGGTTGGGCTGCCCGAAGGTGAGCGCCGCCGGCGCCGGGTGGCAACGCTGTTGCACGACATCGGCAAGATCGCCATCGACGACCAAATCCTGCGCAAACCCGGCCGGCTCTCGGACCAGGAGTTCGAGCAGATGCGCACGCACGTGGTGCGCGGGGCGGAGATCGTGCAGATGATCCCCGGGCTGGCGTGGGCGCTGCCGGTGGTGCGCGGGCACCACGAGCGGTACGACGGCAAGGGCTATCCGGACAAGTTGGCCGGCAAGGGCATCGACCTGACGGCGCGGATCGTGGCCGTGGCCGATGCGTTCGACGCCATGACCTCGGACCGGCCGTACCGGACCGGAATGCCGGCGGCGCGGGCGTTCGAGGAGCTACAGAAGTGTTCCGGCACGCACTTCGACCCGGACTGCGTGGCCGCGTTCTTCCGCGTGCGCCCGAAGGTCGAGGCGCTGCTGGAAAAGGAGGCCGCCGAGCGCCGGTCGGCCGAGAGCGGGTGCCACACGGTCTCGCGACAGGAGATGGAACACGCGCGCCGGGCCGCGACCGGCGATCCCGGCACGTCGACGCTGCGGAACGCGGTGACCCAGAAGCACCCGAACCGCACCTGACCGCGCGCCGGCCCGGTTCCGCGTTCATACAACACCACGGTTGCCACCCCACCGGGACCACACGCCGCAACCGTGGATCACTCCATCACCATCGATTCGTTCGGCCCGCTGCCGGTCCGCCGGCCCGCGTCCGTCGCCGACCTGTGCGCCCTCGTCAAAGCGACCCGCGCCGCGAAGCACGGCCTGTACCCCGTCGGCGGGCGCACGGCACTCGACCAGGGCCTGCCGCCGTCGAAACCGGGTGTCGCGTGCGACACGACCGCGCTGAGCGCGGTGCTCGACTACCCCGCGCGCGACATGACCATCACCGTGCAGTCGGGTATCACCGTCGCCGCGCTCCAGACGGCACTGGCAAAAGAAGGCCAGTGGCTCCCCGTTGAGGTGCCCTCGCCCGAAAGGGCCACGCTCGGCGGCGCTGTCGCGACCAACGCCAGCGGCCCGCGGAGCTACGGCTACGGCACCCTCCGCGACTACGTCATCGGCATCAGCTTCGTGACCGACGACGGGGTCGAGGTGAAGTCCGGCGGGCGCGTGGTCAAAAACGTCGCCGGCTACGACCTGATGAAACTGCAGATCGGCGCGCTGGGCACGCTCGGCGTCGTAACTCAACTCACGCTGAAGGTGAAGCCGAAGCCGGAGGCCAGCGCCGCGGTCGCGTGCAGTTGCGACTCGGCCGCGCTGGGGGCGGTGTTGGACACCCTAGCCGCGAGCAAGACTCGCCCCATAGCGGTTGAGCTGTTGAACCCAGCAGCCGGGCGAGCGGGGGGCGTCAGCCCCCCGAGTTCTGAAGCAGGGTGGGCCCTCCTCGTTGCGTTTGAGGAAAAGTCCCCGTCGGTGCGCTGGCAGGTGGAAACGCTTCTCACCGAACTAAAGGCGACACCGGCGCAGAACGCCACCGAACTGGGAGATGCGGCATTCTGCGCCGCGCTCACCGCGTTACAAGTGCGGCCCGAATCGCGGTTCATCGGTAAGATCAGTGTGCCGCCGAGCCGGGTCGCGGAAGCGGTCACGAAGCTGCCCGCCGACGCGCTCGTTCACGCGCACGCGCTGAACGGTGTGATCTGGGTTCACGCGGATGCGCCAGTAGCCGGGTGCGAAGCGCGCCGCGGACGCGCGCCGCGTGCAGTCCAGCCACCCGCATGGGAGTTGATGCGCCACGTCAAGCACACCCTCGACCCGGATAACGTGTTCAACCCCGGTCGCTTGTTCGGGGCGTAGCCCGTATGTCCCCCCGTGACGAAAGCTCAACGACTCGAAGCAGAGACACACTCCCGCCATGACTGCAACAGCTTCGCCGACGAGAACGTCGCTCCCACTCGCCGCGCCCACCGAGGGCGCGTGCCCGACCGCGCACGGGCCGAAGCTCGACTACGAGCTGGTGCTCGACTGCGTTCACTGCGGGCTTTGCACCGCGAGTTGCCCCACCTATGTCGAGACCTCGAACGAGGCCGACTCGCCGCGGGGCCGCATCTACCTGATGCGCAACGTCATCGACGGCACGCTCGCCCTCGACGACGACGTGAAGCAGCACCTCGACCTGTGCCTCAACTGCCGCGCGTGCGAGACCGCGTGCCCGTCCGGGGTGCAGTACGGCCGGCTCATTGAGCCGTTCCGCGAGTTCATGAACGAACAGGAACCCGGTCGGCAGGTCGCGTCGCTTAACGCGATCCAGAAGTTCCTGTTGTTCCACGTGTTCCCCTACCGCTGGCGCAACCGCGTGTCGCTCGCGCCCGCGCGGCTCATGCAGTGGACCGGCCTCGACTGGCTGGCCGAGAAGAGCGGGCTGATGAACCTCGTGCCGGGTTCGCTCCGCAACATGAAGCAAATGTTGCCGAAGCTGAAGCCGCACTACGGCCAGTTGCCCGAAGTGCTAGAACCGGAAGGCAAGCCGCGGGCGCGGGTCGCGCTGTTCCTCGGCTGCGTCGCGGACTCGCTGTACCCCGAAACGAACTACAACACCGCGAAGGTGCTCCAGGCGAACGGCTGCGAGGTGTGGATTCCCCGCACGCAAGGGTGCTGCGGCGCGCTGCACTACCACTCCGCGGAAGAAGCCCCGGCCCGCGACTTCGCCGCCGCCAACTGCGAAGCCTTCGGTGCGACCGACGAAGCGAAGTTCAAGGGCGTGGACGCGATCATCACGAACGCCGCCGGTTGCGGTTACCAGCTCAAGGACTACGCGCACATGATGCACAACACGCCCCTCGCGGGCGTGGCAGCGCGGTTCCAGAGCAAGGTGCGCGACGTGAGCGAGTTTCTGATGGAACTCGGCCCGGTGAAGCCGACGCACCCGCTGAACATCAAGGCGACGTATCACGACGCCTGCCACCTGCGGCACGCGCAGCAGATCTTCAAGCAGCCACGGGCGCTGCTCGAAATGATCCCCGGCCTGGAACTAGTCCCGCTGCCCGAAAGCGAGCTCTGCTGCGGCGCGGCCGGCAGTTACAACCTGACGCAACCGGAGATGGCCGAACGTCTGGGCAAGCGCAAGACGACGAACATCGCCGCGACCGGCGCGAAGGCGCTGTTCACCGGCAACGTCGGCTGCCTCATGCAGATCACCCGGCACCTGAAGGCGCTCGACCCGGACGTGTGGTGCGCGCACCCGGTTGACGCGCTCTGGGCCAGCTACAGCGGCGAGCTGCCGAAGGAGTTGGAGGGGTAAGGGATCGAACGGTCAAAGCGGTCCAGGCGCGGCCAGTAGTTCCTGCGCGGCGGTGGCAAGGTCGCTCGGCGTGTAGGGCTTGTTGAGGAACTGTGCGCCCGACAGCGTGCCGACCGCGCTCGGATCCCCACTCGCGAACAGCACCGGCACTGTTGGGTCGAGCGCGCGAATCACGTCGTACGCCTGTCGACCAGACATCCGCGGCATCCCGGCGTCCAGTACCACGAAGCGCACGTTACCGGCGTTCGCTCGGAACGTTTCGACCGCCTCGACGCCGTCGCGGGCCAGTACCACGCGATAGCCGGCCAGTTCCAGCGCCGCGCGGGCCAGATCGCGCACCATGTCGTCGTCGTCGGCAACGAGCACGGTTTCGCCGGTGCCGCTCGCGCCCCGCGCGTTCGGTCGCGCCGCGACGGGCGCAACAACGTCTTCGGTCGTCGGCGCGCACGGCAGGTACACATCGAAGCGGCTCCCGATCCCCGGCGCTGAGGAAACCTCCACGCGCCCGTTGTGCGATTTCACGACTCCGTAGACGACCGCAAGACCCAGCCCGGTCCCCTGCCCCACGCCCTTTGTGGTGAAGAACGGATCGAACACCTTCGCGCGCACCTCGTCCGACATTCCCACGCCCGTATCGGACACCGTGAGCCGGCCGAACTCGCGGCCGTAGTCCGCGGCCCCGGCGTTACTCGTCGCCAGCGTGAGCGTGCCGCCGTCGGGCATTGCATCGCGTGCGTTCAGGCACAGGTTCATGACGATCTGCTGCACCTGAACCGGGTCGGCCACGACCGGGCGCAGGTCGGGGGCCGGGTCGAACCGGACCGCGATCCGCGGGTCGATGGTGCGGCGCAGCAAGCCGATCGCGTCGCGTACCAGTGCGTTCAGATCAACGGCCGTGGTGCGCAGCGGCTGTCGCCGGGCGAACCCCAGCATCTGCTTGGTCAGGTCGGCGGCCTGCCGCGCCGCGCGCTCGGTCGCGGCGAGCATCTCGTCGGCCTCGGCCCCGACCGCGGCCCCGGAGCGCACCAGGTCGAGGTTCCCCAGCACGACCGTCAGCAGGTTATTGAAGGCGTGGGCGAGGCCGCCCGCGAGCCGGCCCAGCGCTTCCAGTTTGTGCGCCTGGCGTAGCTCCTCTTCGAGCCGGCCCTGTTCGGTCACGTCGCGCCCCAGGATGATCAGTCCGTTGGGTGCGCCGTCCTCGGCCCGGAGCGGGGCGATGGCGAAGTCGAGCAGCGCCTCGCGCCCGTCCGGGTACGTCACCCACTCCTTACTGCGGGCCGTTTCCCCGGTCGCGAAGACGCGGTCCTCGGCGGCGCGGATGCGCGCGGCCCACTCGTCGGTGAACAACTCGGCACAGTGCCGGCCGACGACCGCCGCCACCGGGCACCCGCACAGTGCCTCGAACGCCGGGTTGCCGCCGAGGAACAGGCCGGCACGGTCCTTGTAAACGAGGACGTCCGGCACCGACGCGAACAGCCCGCCCAACAGCGCGTGCTGCTCGGACAGCGCGCGGGCCGCGGACTCGCGCTCGGTCACATCGCGATAGTTCACCACAACGGCCCGCACGCTGGGGTCCGCGAGCCGGTTCACCCCGTTGCTCTCGATCGTGCGCAAGGTGCCGTCCGCGGTGACGACACGTAACCGGGACGGTACGTCCTCCCCCGGCCGCCGCAGCGCCTCGGCCATTCGCTTGCGCGCCTGCGGCTGGTCGTCGGGGTAAACGAACCCGAACAGGTCTTTCTCGATCAGCGCCGTCGGCTCGTACCCGAACACGAGCTTCGTCGCCGGAGTCGCATACCGGATGGTGCCGTATTCGTCGAGCAGCAGGATGCCGTCGCGGCTCTTCTCGACCAGCGCGCGGAACCGCTCCTCGCTCTGGCGCACCGCGTCTTCCGCCCGGCGCTGTTCGGTCACGTCGGTCACGCACCCGTCGATGCGCACCGGCCGGCCGGCCGCGTCGCGAGCGGTCTGGAGCCGGTCGCGCACCCACCGCACCGACCCGTCGGCGGCCTGAACCCGGTACAACTGTTCGGCCTCGGTGCCGTCCGTGAGCACGCGGCGCAGGGCCGCCCGGTACGCGTCGCGGTCGAGCGGGTGAACCACCTCGGCCCATTTGAACGGGTGATCGAGGTAGGCCGCCGGGCGCTTGGCGACGTGCGCCAGCAGCGGCGACACGTAGCGGAACTGCCACCCGGCGAACACGTCCGGCCCCGGCGCGCGCTCGGCGCTCCACAGCGCGGCCGGCGAACTGCTCAGCACCGCGCGCAGCTCGGCCTCGACGCGCCGGGCCTGGGCCAGCGCCGCCTGCCGCTCGCGGTCGTCGCGCGCGATGATCAGGCCCAGGGGCTTGGGCACGACGTGCAACCGCGACACCGTCAGGCTGACCGGCACCCAGGCCTCGTCGCGGGTACGGAGCAGGAACCCGTCCTGCCCGTGAAACACCATCGTCTTGGCGAACGCGCCCTTCAGGCGCTGCATCCCGCCCGGCGCGTCGAACCGGAACATGTAGGTCGCGGCGAACTTCAGCAGCTCGCCGCGCGGGAACCCGGTGATCCGCTCCGCGACCGGGTTGACTTCAACGAGTTGGTCGGTGTCGGGGTCGAGCAGGAACAGTGCGTCGCCGATTTCGGCAAACAGCGCCTGAGCAAGTTCGGCCTGATCGAAGTCGATCATGGGCGCGTGTGGGGGTGGCGGGGCGGGTACTGCGGGTGGCGAGACGTGGGCGTTTCCGAGAGTATACCACACGCCCCGCGCCCGACCATGAACGGAACGCACGGAAATCGCAACTCAATAATCCGAGACGGAGCCGTCTTTCAGCCTCGCGCCGGGCCACTTGTACGTTTGCGGCTTCTTCGCCTCCTCCTCCAACTTTTTCTCGTCCACCACCACGCCCAACCCCGGACCGTTCGGTAGCGAGGTGTACCCCTCCTTGTCGATCTTGTACTCCATCCGCGTAATGCCCGGTTTGTTGAACCCGCCGTTGTCCGGGTAGAACTCGTGGATCAGGAACAGCGGGACCGACGCCACGACGTGCAGGCTGGCCGCGATGCCGAGGAACCCCGCGGTGCAGTGCGGCGCGAGCGGCACCTGGAACGCTTCTGCCAGAATCGCCACCTTCCGCATCGCGGTGATGCCCCCGCCGTGGCAGCAATCGGGTTGCAGGATGTCGAGACAGCGGTTCGTAAGGTACGGGAGGAACTCCCAGATGGTGCGGTCGCGCTCGCCGGCCGCGAGCGGGATCGCGATCTTCTCCTTCAGCCGCTTGAACACCTCGATGTTGCCCGGCACCGCGGGCTCCTCGATGAACAGCACGTCGTAGGGTTTCAGCGCGCCGGCGAGTTGGATGAGGCCCGCGGGCGGGATCGCGCAGTGGGCGTCGAACATCACCGCGCCGCCCGGTCCGACCTGCTCGCGCGCGGCCTTGATGTTCGCCACAATCTTGTCCACGTCCTGCGGCGTTAGTGCCTGCTCGTAGGGGCCGCCGGGCGGCAGCTTCTTCGCCTGCGGCGTGTGGTACACGCGAATCTTGTCGCGCGTCGGCCCGCCGAGCAACCGGTACACGGGCGTGTTCCACAGCTTCCCGGCCAAGTCCCAAAGCGCGATGTCGATGCCGGCCATCGTGTGAACCATGAACGGGCCGCCGCGGATGTCGCGGTGCGCGCGGTAGAGTTTCTGCCAGATGTGTTCGATGCGGGTCGGGTTCTCGCCGTCGATCAGCTCGAACAGCGACTCCGCGAGCGGCTTCGACACGCGCGGATCGACGCCCTTGATCTCGCCCCAGCCGGTGACGCCGTGGTTGGTCTCGATCTTCACGTACACCGTGGGGCCGACCCACGCGGCCCGCGCCTTCGTGATCTTGATGCTGGACGACTTGTCGGCGACGTTGGCCGCCGGGTTGTTCTCCTGTGCGACGGCGTCCGAGAGCATCGCCTGCCCCGCGGCGAATGCGCCCATCGCGGTGAACACGTCGCGTCGGGTGGTGAGCATTGGGGAGCCTTCATGGGTGTGGTTGCGAAGCCGCGAACGGCTTCATGGTTTCCAGTGCGCGAAGATCACGCCGCCGTCGAGTTTGGTGAGTTGTTTGGGCGCGCCGCCCGCGGCGTCTACGACGAATAACTGTGGGTACTTCCCCTCGAAGGACACGAACGACAGTTGTCTGCCGTCCGGGCTCCACTTCACGCGCCCACAGGGTGTCTTGCGCGTCGTCACCTGCCGCTTGTTCGTGCCGTCGATGTCCACGACGTGTACGTTCGGCACACCGTCCTTGAGGGCGATGAAGGCGACCCGCTTACCGTCGGGCGACACGTCCGGGCCGTCGGTCGAGCCGTGCG